>NZ_JBHYHC010000079.1:0-41932 GCF_042738955.1 Umezawaea sp. NPDC059074 | reverse complement strand
CCGGCCGCGGCCGGGCACCCCGTGGCGTTCTCCGGGAGTGGCCGTCCTCCGTCACGCACGGCGACTGGATGCCCCGATGTGTTTACTTCGAATTCGGCCCGGTAACGCGCTGTGATCCAGGTCACGCCTGATGCCTCTTCGGTGATCTTAACTCTTTGGCATGACTCCTTTCCTATTGGGTGGAATCGGCCTTTGCGCTGGTAGCGGCCGATCGGCGAGCTTAAGCTCCCCCTGTGGAATTGTCCGATATCCGTTCCCGACGGATATCGCTGGGAATTCAGCCAGCTGGGAATAAGCGCTAGAGGGAGCAGGCAAACGTGAAGAAAATTGTTACCGTCGTCCCGTTGCTCGCCGTGTTGTTCGCCGCGACCGTCATCCCCGCCGCCGCGACCCCGAGTCGCGCGCAGGCCCAGGTCGACCCGCCCGCGGCCTGCCTCGACCACGTCACGAAGCTGGGGGACACCGTCAAGAAGGTCGTCGCGCCGCTGACAGCGGTCCCGCCGGATCCGAGCAAGGTCGCCACACCGCTCGGCGACGTCCTCGGGGTCCTCACTCAGATGCAGAGCTCCAAGTGCCTGCCGACGCCGCCGGTCAGCGTCCCGGCGGCGCCGGTCGCCGTCCCCGGCGCGCCCACCGGGTTCCAGGGGCCGGAGCAGTGCCTGTCCGCGGCCATGAACCTGTTCAGCATCGTCTTCGGCATCCTGAGCAAGGTCGTGCCCGGTGCGGGCGTCCCCGACGCCACCAAGCTGCTCACCGAGGTCACCGGCCTGCTCAAGGCCGTGACGGACACGCTGTCGGCCTGCGGTCTCCCGGCGCCTCCCGGTGGCCTGCCGACCGTGCCGTCGCTGCCGAGCCTGCCCGCGCCGGGTCTGCCCGCGCCCAGCCTGCCCGCGCCCGGTCTCCCCGCGCCCGGCCTGCCGGGGTTGCCCGCCGCCGCCTAGTTCCCAGGGGGAAGGCGGAAGTGGCGTCCACCATCGCGGTGGGCGCCACTTCCGTCGTTTCCGGGCCTCGGTCGGTCACTCTGCGCGACCACGGTCGTGGCGCCTCGGTCAGCACAAGCGGTGAACTAGGCCTGTCCGGTGTGTCGTCCCCCTCAAGCGCCCGGCCGCGAGCCGCTCGTCGGTAGCCACCCGTCACGCGTGGACGCGACTTCCACTCAGGTGTACGAGCGCGCTGCGGCATCCGTGCTCGGAGGGGCCGTTGGGGTCACTCTCCGCAGTGGACCATTCTCTCCGCTTTTTTGCGGAAAGGGAGCGAATCGCCTGCGACGGCACCGCCGTGAACTGCGAATACCGGCGGCTGCCCATTCGTGTCCACGCTTTGGTGTCGCCACCACTCGGATTCGTCACCGCTCGATTGTGCGACACATTCTCCCCAGGGGCGGCTCATCGGTAATCTCGGGGTTGTCCGAGTGGCTTAGCGGAAAGGGATCGAGAAATGCTCGAGATCCCCTCCGAGGAGTCGTTGAGGAATTCTTTCGCAGTGACGAGGAGAACAGTTTCCATGATCAAGAAATCCATCATCGTCGCCGGGGCCGTCGCAGGACTCTGCCTCATGGGCTCGCCCGCTTTCGCCGACACCGGTGACACAGCGGCCAAGCGCGACGTGCTGGACACCTCGTTGGTCGGCCCGGTGACGGTGAACGCGCTGTCGAACAACCCGAGGACGGACGGCGACGGAAATATCTCCGGCTCCGGCAACAACGGCGGCAACGGGAACAACGTGGGGAACAACAACAACGGCGGCAACGGGAACAGCAACGGCGGCGCGGGCAACAACCTCGGCGCGGGCAACGCGGGCGGCAACGGCAACAACGACCCCGCGTGGCCCTGGCACGGTCTCGTCGGCTGATCCGGTGGTCGGGGGGCCGGGAGCGTCCGCTTCCGGCCCTCGGGCCGGTTCCGCCGGGGCGGTGCCCGCCGGGCGTGGGCGGGTGGCGCCGGGAGCGGAGGCGGGTCGACGGGCGTGGGCGCGCCGGTCGGGACCTCCGTTCGCGCGGTGGGTGTTCGTCGACTCGACTCGACGTCGAGCGGGGGTGTTGTCGGCCGGCTGGGCGCGGGTGGCCGGAGACAGGGGTCGGGCGAAGTCGAGGGCCGTCCGGGAAATCGACCGGATGGTGAAAAGGGCTTTTCAGGAAATGTTCAAGCGGGCGGCGGTGCCCGACACCCGCGGCAGCCAGGCGGCCAGTTCGGTGGCCTCGGCCAGCGCGGTCCGGGCTCCGGCGTTGTCACCGCCCGCCATCAGGCCCCTGGCCACGGTCGCCAGGGAGTCCGCTCGCGACAGGGCGTCCTCGGCCCGGTCCGCGCTCTCGCGGCCCAGGCGCACGGCTTCCGCCGCGTCGCCGCGCACGAGGGCCAGCTGAGCCTCGGTCCCGGCCAGGCGGAGCCGGGGCAGGCCGAGCCCGATCGCCCCGTCGAGGGCGCGCGTGGCCGCGCCGACCGCCACCTCGGCGGGCAGCTGTCCGGCCTCGGCCGCCGACGCCGTCACGCCCGCCATGGTGGCCATCAGGAACGCCCGGTCCCGGTTCTCCAGGTCCTCGCGGCCCATCTGCCCGCTGACGACCTGGAGCGCCTCCACGTACCGGGCGGTGGCGGTGAGCACGGCGATCCGGGCCGAACTGGTCATCAGCAGCGACGGGTGGGCCGCCTCGGCCGCGGCGAGCGCGGTGTCCGCGGCGGCGAGGTCACCCGTGCGCACGGCGTCCAGGACGACGTTCACCAGCGGGGTGGCCTCCATCTCCGCGGCGGGCCGACCCGACAGCCGGGGGAGCGCGAAGACGAACCAGCCCGGTGACGTGGTCGCCGCGCTCCGGCGCGGCCACAGCTCGTGGGCCAGGCAGGCGGTGGCCCCGACGGCGAGGCCGAACGGGAGCTGGAACCAGGCGAACGCGGCGAAGCCCGCCGCGGTCAGTGCCGACGTGACGCCGGTGGCCCACAGCCTGCGGCGGGCGGGGGTGCGCGTCGCGCGCGCCCCGACGCGGACCACGACCGGCAGCGAGCGCAGCGAGATCCGCAGTCGGGGCGTCGACCACGCGCGCAGTTCACGGCCCGCGCCGAAGACCACGTAGCGGACCCGGAGACCCCAGAGCAGGACGCCCAGGAGGATGCCGACCTGGAACGACACGAGTTCCAGCAGCAGGCCGCCCAGCGCGCCCAGCAGCCCGGTGACGCCGTGGCCCGTGGCGAGCACGACCGCGATCACCACGACGGTCACCAGCGGTCCCGACCTGAACGGCTTCACAGGTCCGGGACGTTACGTGACCGCCTGCGTGCCACCCTCCCGAATCGGCAAACCCGCCTCGACCCACCCGCGGAAGCCGCCGATCAGGTCGGTGGCCTTCGGCAGGCCGACGCGGCGCAGGTCCCTGGCGGCGAGGCTGGACGAGTAGCCCTCGTTGCACAGCACGACGACGGTGGTGTCGGCCGTGAACCCCGGCAGGCGGTGGTCGCCCGCCGGGTCCAGCCGCCACTCGAGGACGATCCGCTCCACCGGGATCGAGTCCGGGATCTCGCCCTCCGCCACGCGGTTGTGCAGCGGACGCGTGTCGATGATCAGGGTGTCGCCGCCGCGGAGGTCGTTCAACTCCTGCGGGGTCACCCGCTTCAGCTCGGCGCGCGCCTCGGCCAAGAAGTCGTCGATGCCGCTCACGGGCCCTCCAGGTCGGCCAGCTCCCGCAGGCGCTCCAACGGGAGGCGCAGCGGGGGCAGGGGTGGGATGACGGACGGGATGTCGGCGAGGCTCGCGTACTCCCGCGTGGGGATCAGCGGCGGCGAGTACGCGTGCACGCTGGCCGCGCCGGCCGTGCCGGTGTTGCGCACCTCGTGCGCGCGGCCGGACCCGAACCCGATCGACGCGCCGACCGAGCGGCGGGCCTGGCGGATCGGGCCGGCGGGGTAGCGGTAGTTCTCGTGCAGCTCGCCGGTGAGGACGGCGAACGACCCGGACGCGCCGCCGTGGTCGTGGGGCTCGGTGTGCTGGCCGGGCAGCCAGGAGAGCAGCCACAGCTCGACGCCCTCGGTGAGGCCGAGACGCGCCCACCAGCGCTGGTCGGGGTCGAAGTCGAGGATCTCCAGCAGCGGGGTCGTCAGCTCGCTGGTCACGAAACTCGTCAGGTCGCGGAGTTCACGCGGGGTCCAGAGCTCGCGCTCCGGGTGGATGACGTCGCGGAGGAGGGGGACGTCGAGGGACGGGTGCAGGTCGGCATGGGTGAAGGTGGCGGTCACGGTCGCTCCTGAGGGCTACTGGATGTGAGCGGGTAGCTGTCAGAGACGCGACACGGAGCTAGCAGGGCCCGCGTCGCGTCCCGCTACAGCCGCACGACGCCACCAGGAGGAGGTCGATCGTCCGGTCGCACCAAGTCAGGAGGGAAGGGGCCACGGAAGTGATGTTGTCACGGGGAAATGGGGTGTGGCTCGAACGTCCCAGGGGGTGGTAATGGCTCTGTGGCCGAGGTATCGGGTGTCTCGGGCCAGTCGGTGCGGGGTTGCTGCCGGAAGTGCTGAGGTGGGTCTGTGTTTCCTGTCGGTGGCGCTGAAGCGGGTGTGTGTCCTGGCGGTGGCTCCGAAGCGGGTCCGGGGGTGGCCGATTTGACTTGGGGCCCCTCTTTTTGGCGCTAGTCGGGCCAAAACGGCAGGTGGAAAACTTGCAGCCCGACTAATTTTAGCGCCAAAAACCCCAAGTAAAATCGGCCGCTACGCGGCATGGCGCGTTCGGCCAGGCAGTCACCAGGCCCGTTGGTTCCTGCGGTTGTGGTTGGTTTTATTTTTGGCTTTTAATAAATTGTTTTTTAGTTCGGTGCTCGGAGTAGCAGTAGCGAGTGGCCGTTGACGGTGATTCGGGAACCCGGTTCCAGCAGGCCAGGGGTGGCGGGGGAGCCGTCCGCGGTGGTGGTGTCCAGCATGGGTTCGAAGTGGGCTCCGTATTCGGCCGGGGGGAGGGTGATGTCGATCGAGTCCGCTCCCGCGTGGAGCAGGAGGAGCCAGGAGTCGTCGGAGACCAGTTCGCCTTCCCGTGAGCGGGAGAGGCTGTTGGAGCCGTCGATCCACATTCCGAGGGTGCGCCTGCCCTCGTCGAACCAGTCCGTTTCGGCCATTTCCTCGCCGTCCGGCCTGAGCCAGACCAGGTCGGGTTCGCCGGAGGCGGTGGTGCGGCCTTCGAAGAACTCCGGTTGCCGCAGTGCCGGGCTGCCCGCGCGGAGGGTGATGACCCTTCGGGCGAACGCGAGCATTGAGGTGGCGTTGTCGTCGAGCTTCCAGTCGACCCACGACGTCTCGTTGTCGATGCAGTACGCGTTGTTGTTGCCGCCCTGGGTGCGCCAGAGCTCGTCGCCCGCCACGAGCATCGGGGTGCCGGTGGACAGCAGCAGCGTGGCGAAGAGGTTCCTGGCCTGCCTCGCCCTCAGCGAGACGATGCCGGGGGCGTCCGTCTCGCCCTCCACGCCGCAGTTCCACGAGCGGTTGTCGTTGGTGCCGTCGCGGTTGTCCTCGCCGTTCGCCTCGTTGTGCTTGTTGTTGTACGAGACGAGGTCGCGGAGGGTGAAGCCGTCGTGGGCCGTGACGAAGTTGATCGACTGCCACGGGCGGCGCAGGTCGTCGGCGTACAGGTCCGAGGAGCCGGAGAGGCGGTAGGCCAGGTCGCGGACGCCGATGGCGTTGCGCCAGAAGTCGCGGACGGTGTCGCGGTAGCGCCCGTTCCACTCGGCCCACTGGACGCCGAAGTCGCCCACCCGGTAGCCGTCGCCGGTCGCGTCCCAGGGCTCCGCGATGAGCTTGCAGCGGGACAGGATCGGATCGGTGGTGATGGCCGTCAGGAGGGCCGAGTTGCGGTCGAAGTAGCCGCCGCCCGGCCTGCCCATGGTGCTGGCCAGGTCGAACCGGAAGCCGTCGACGCCCAGTTCGGTCGCCCAGTAGCGGAGCGAGTCGGTGACCAGGCGCACGACCTGGGGCGACGCCGCCTCCAGGGTGTTGCCGCAGCCGGTGATGTCGAGGGTGCCGCCGCCCGCCACGTGCAGGTAGTAGCCGGGGGCGTCGAAGCCGCGGAACGACAGCGTCGGGCCGTCCGGGCCGCCCTCGCAGGTGTGGTTGAACACGACGTCGATGAGGACCTCGAGGCCCGCCGCGTGCAGGGCGGCGACCATCGTGCGGAACTCCTCGACCTCGCGGCCCGGCTCGCTCGCGTACGCGGGGTGCGGGGCGAAGTAGCCGAGCGGCGAGTAGCCCCAGTAGTTGTGCCTGCCCTCGCGGACCAGCGCGGGCTCGTCGATGAAGGCGTGGACGGGCAGGAGCTCGACGGTCGTCACGCCGAGTCGGACCAGGTGCTCGACGACGGCGGGGTGGGCCAGGCCGAGGTAGGTGCCGCGGAGGTGCTCCGGCACGTCCGGGTGCTGGCGGGTGAAGCCGCGGACGTGCAGCTCGTAGATCACCGCCTCCTCGAACGGCACCTCGGGCTTGGTGCCGGTGTCCGGGCCGCCGGGCGAGGTGACGACCGCCAGCGGGACGTGGCCCAGCGAGTCGACCACCGACGGCGGGCCCGTCATCGGGTCGTCCACGTAGCCGAGGGCCGCCTGGAGGTCGGTCACGGTGCCGGAGATCCGCTTCGCGTACGGGTCGAGCAGCAGCTTGGCGGGGTTGCCGCGCAGGCCGCGGGACGGGTCGTACGGGCCGTGGACGCGGTAGCCGTAGCGCTGGCCGGGGGTGACGCCCGCCACGAGGCCGTGCCACACGCCGAACGTGCGCTCGGTCAGCTCGATCCGGTTCTCGGTGCCGTCGTCGCTGATCAGGCACACCTCCACCGCGTCGGCTGAGGGTGCGGACACGGCGAAGCGCACGCCCCCGGCTTCCGGGTGGGCGCCCAGGGGGAACGGTCGGCCTGCGAGCACGGGGGAGTCGGCTGCCATGCCTAGATCCTGACAGGCCGGACCGACAATCGGCGCGCGAGCGAGCACGACTCCAGGCCCGGTCCACCGAGTTCATCCATGTCGCGTAACCGGCGGCCCCCCGGCTCCACCGGTTGTCCAGGCACCCCCGCCGCACCGGTGTCGAGGGGCGGTCGGAAACAATGGCCGGGTGACCGACCACGGGGCGAGGCAGGGCACTGTGCAGAGTTCGGATGTCGACGTGACCGATCTGGTCGTCCACATGGCCGGGGTCGCCGTGCGGCGGGGCAAGACCACGCTGGTGGGCGACGTCGACTGGAGCGTCGAACTGGACGAGCGCTGGGTGGTGCTCGGGCCGAACGGCGCGGGCAAGACGACCCTGTTGCGCCTGGCCAGCGCGGAGCTGCACCCGACAAAGGGCAAGCTGCACCTGTTGGGCGAGCGGATCGGCAAGACCGACGTGCGCGAGCTGAAACCGCGGATCGGGCTGTGCTCGGCGGCGCTCAACGGGCGGGTGCCCGCGGACGAGAAGGTCGTCGACGTGGTGGTCAGCGCGGGCTACGCGGTGATCGGCCGGTGGCGCGAGGAGTACGACGTCACGGACACGACCCGCGCCAAGGAGCTGCTGGGCACGCTCGGCATCGAGCACCTGTCCGAGCGCACCTACGGCACGTTGTCCGAGGGCGAGCGGAAGAGGACGCTGATCGCCAGGGCGTTGATGACCGACCCGGAGATGCTGCTGCTCGACGAGCCCGCGGCCGGTCTCGACCTCGGTGGTCGGGAGGACCTGGTGGCCCGGCTGTCGGAGCTGGCGATGGACCCGGACGCCCCGGCGATGGTGCTCGTGACGCACCACGTCGAGGAGATCCCGCCGGGCTTCACCCACGTGCTGCTGCTGCGCGAGGGCGGGGTCGTGGCGCAGGGGCTGCTGGACGACGTGCTGACGGAGGAGAACCTCTCGGCGACGTTCGGGCAGCCGTTGGAGCTCCAGCGGGCGGGCGACCGGTACTTCGCGCGCCGCAAGGCGGTGTGACCGGTGGTCGACCGCGAGGTGCGCTTGCCGCCGATCGTCGACCTGACCAAGCCGAACGACGCGCGGGTCTACGACTACCTGCTCGGCGGCGCGCACAACTTCGCCGTGGACCGCGAACTGGCCCGGCAGGCCGTGGCGGCCATGCCGGTGTTGCGGCAGGTGGCGCTGTCGAACCGCGCGTTCCTGCACCGGGTGGTGCGGGTGTGCGTCCACGCGGGCGTCCGGCAGTTCCTGGACCTCGGGTCGGGCATCCCCGGTCTCGGCAACGTCCACGAGGTCGCCCAGGCCATCGACCCGCGCTGCGCGGTCGCGTACGTGGACGTGGACCCGGTGGTGCACGCGCACGGGCAGCTGATCCTCTCGGACACGCCGGGCACCGCGCTGATCAACGAGGACCTGATGAACGCGGAGGCCGTGCTGGAGCACCCCGCCGTCCGCGGTCTGCTGGACTTCGACGAGCCGATCGCCGTGCTGGGGATGCTGGCGCTGCACTTCGTGCCGGACGAGCGGGACCCGGAGGGCGCGCTCGCGACGTACCGGGACGCGCTGCCGGTCGGCAGCATGCTCGGGCTGAGCCACCCGGCGGGCGACACGACGGCCGAGGGCGTCGACGAGGCGATCGACGTGTTCTCGCAGGGGCACATGGTCCCCGTGGCGCGCGACCTGGAGCGGTTGACCGGGTTCTTCGAGGGGTTCGAGCTGCTCGAACCGGGTGTCACGCGGGTGCCGAACTGGCGGCCGGACCGCGAGGGCTCCGAGGACGTGCCCGTGAACGGCGGGCTCGGAGTCAAGTCGAGCCGCTGACTACCGGGCGGTAACCTGCTGTCCGGCAGTGTGCTGAAGACCTGGTCGAGGAGGGCCTGTGGCTGAGTTCGTCACGCTGGAAGTCGACGGCGGTATCGGCACGATCCGGTTGGCCAGGCCACCGATGAACGCCTTGAACAAGCAGGTCCAGGACGAGATCCAGGCGGCGTCGCGGGAGGCGACCGAGCGCTCGGACGTCTACTCCGTGATCGTCTACGGCGGCGAGAAGGTGTTCGCCGCGGGCGCGGACGTCAAGGAGTTCGCGAAGATGACGCACGCGGAGATCACCGCCCGCGCGTGGTCGCTGTCCTCGGCGCTGGGCTCGGTCGCGGACATCCCGAAGCCGACCGTCGCGGCCATCACCGGCTACGCGCTGGGCGGCGGGTTCGAGGTCGCGCTGGGCTGCGACCGGCGGATCGCGGGCGACAACGCGAAGCTCGGCCAGCCGGAGATCCTGCTCGGCATCATCCCCGGCGGTGGCGGCACGCAGCGCCTCGCGCGGCTGATCGGGCCGTCGAAGGCGAAGGACCTGATCTACACCGGCCGGTTCGTCACGGCGCAGGAGGCGCTCGCGCTCGGCATGGTGGACGAGGTCGTGGCCCCCGACGACGTGTACTCGGCCGCCCAGCGGTGGGCGGGCCAGTTCGTCAACGGCCCGGTGCTCGCCTACGCCGCCGCGAAGGCCGCCGTCGACGGCGGCCTGGAGACCGACCTCACCAGCGGCCTGAAGCTGGAGAGCCACCTGTTCGCCGCGCTGTTCGCCACCGAGGACCGCGCGGTCGGCATGCAGTCGTTCATCGAGAACGGTCCCGGAAAGGCCAACTTCAGTGGCAAGTGACCCTGTTTCCCCAAATCCGGCACCCCAGCCCCACGCCACCGTCGAGCAGATGGAGGCGGCGTGGAAGGACCCCAAGCTCGCCAACGTGCTCTACCACGACTGGGAAGCCGGCACGTACGACGAGAAGTGGTCCATCTCCTACGACGAGCGCTGCATCACCTACGCCACGGACCGCTTCCGCGCGGTGTCCGGCGGCGTCGGCCCGTACGAGCACGCGCTGGAACTGGGCTGCGGCACCGGCTTCTTCCTGCTGAACCTCATGCAGGGCGGGGTCATCAAGAAGGGCTCGGTGACGGACCTGTCGCCCGGCATGGTCGAGGTCGCGCTGCGCAACGCCGAGAACCTCGGCCTGCCGGTCGACGGCCGGGTGGCCGACGCCGAGCGGATCCCGTACGACGACAACACGTTCGACCTCGTCGTCGGGCACGCCGTGCTGCACCACATCCCGGACGTCGAGGCGGCGATGCGGGAGGTCCAGCGGGTCCTCAAGCCCGGCGGGCGGTTCGTGTTCGCGGGCGACCCGACGAACATCGGCAACTTCTACGCGCGCAAGCTCGGCCAGCTCACCTGGTGGCTGACGACGAACGTCACGAAGGCGCCCGTGCTCAGCGAGTGGCGGCGTCCGCAGGAGGAGCTGGACGAGTCCTCCCGCGCGGCCGCCCTGGAAGCCGTGGTGGACCTGCACACGTTCGACCCGGCCGACCTGGAGCGCACGGCTCGCGCGGCGGGCGCCCGTGAGGTCAAGGCCGTGACGGAGGAGCTGTCGGCCGCGCTGTTCGGCTGGCCGGTCCGCACGTTCGAGGCCGCCGTGCCGAAGGGCAAGCTCGGCTTCGGGTGGGCGATGTTCGCCTACCGCGGCTGGCAGCGGCTGTCGTGGCTGGACGAGAACGTGCTCGCGAAGGTGCTGCCGCGCGAGGTGTTCTACAACGTGTCCGTCACCGGTCGCAAGCCCCTCTAGGTGGGCTACGGGTTCTCGCCCGCCGACGTGGCGTACCTGCGTTCCGACGCCGGGTGCGCCGCGTTGGCCGCGGTGGCGGAGCTGCCGCTGACCGACCGGCTGGCCGACGTGGCCGCCGCCCGGCGGATCGCCGGTGACCGGTTCGCCGCCGTGCTGGAAACCGTGCTGCTGCGCCGAAAAGCGGTGTCCAAAGTGGACGGGTCGAGTGACTGGCTGTTCACCGACGACGCCTTGCAGCAGGCGACGGCGTCCCCGGTCGGACGGCACCGCGCGGCGCGGTTCGCCGGGCGCGTGGTGCACGACGTGACGTGCTCGGTCGGCGCGGACCTGGTGGAGCTGGCGCGGGTGGCCGACCGGAGCGTCGGGTCGGACCTGGACCCGGTGCGGCTGGCCATGGCGCGGCACAACTGCGGGCCGGACCAGCCGCTGCTGCGGGCGGACGCGCTGACCCGCGTGTCACGGGCGACCGCGGTCACCGCGGACCCGGCGCGGCGGGACTCGGCCGGGCGGCGGACGTGGAAGCCCTCGGACTTCCTGCCCCCGCTGGACGAGCTCGCCGACACCTACGCGGGCGTGGACCTCGCGGTGAAGTGCGCGCCGGGCATCGACTTCGCCGTCGCGCCGTGGGCGGACGAGGTCGAGCTGGTGTCGTTGGACGGCGGCGTGCGCGAGGCGTGCCTGTGGACGCGCGGGCTGGCGACGCCGGGCGTGGCGCGGCGGGCGACCGTGCTGCGGCAGGGGAGTCCGGCGTGGACGATCACCGACGCCGAGCCGGACGACTGCCCGGTGCTGCCGCCGGGGAAGTGGATCGTCGACCCGGACGGCGCGGTCGTGCGGGCCGGGCTGGTCCGGCACTACGCGGCCCGCCACGGGCTCGGTCAGCTCGACGAGCGGATCGCCTACCTGACCGGCGACGAGCCGCCACCGGGCGTGCGGGCGTTCCGCGTGGTCGAGCACGGGCACTACACGGAGAAGTCGTTGCGCACGGTGCTGCGCAAGCACGACGTGGGGCGGTTGGAGATCCTCGTCCGCGGCCTGGACGTCGACCCGAACACCTTGCGGCGCAGGCTGAAGCTCGCCGGGTCGGCCGAGGCGACCGTCGTGCTCACCCGGATCGGCAGCGGCCCCGTCGCGATCCTCTGCCACGCCGAGCGCACCTAGGGTTCGAGGTCCGCGATCCCGCACCGGGACGTGGTCAGGTGTTCGCCCGCCCCGACGACGGTGTCCACGGCCTCGACGCCCGGCCCCACGACCGCGCCGGGCAGCAGGACGGATCGGTGCACGATCGCGCCCGCCTGGACGTCCGCACCGGGGAACAGCACGCTGCCCCGGATGTTCGCGCCCGCCGGGAACGGTCCTGCCACGAGGTTGTCCGCCACGGTTCGCGGGGTCGGGCCGCCGAGCGTCAACGGGGCCGTCAGGGCTTCGGGGTGGCCGATCAGCCCGAGCTGGCCGGAGTGGTAGCGCTCGACCGTGCCGATGTCCGCCCAGTACCCGGTGATCGGGTGGGCGAGCACCTTGCGGCCGGTGGCGATCATCGCGGGCAGGACGTCGCGGCTGATGTCGTGCTGCCAGCCGTCCTCGCCCAGCGCGGTCAGCTCGGCCAGCACCTTCACCAGGGTGTCGATGCGGAACAGGCAGAACGCCGTGAAGATCAGGTCCGACGTCGGGTCCGGCGGTTTCTCCACCAGCCGCCGCACGGTCAGGTCGTCGTTCACCTCGACCATGCCGAACAGCTTCACGTACCGGCGTTCGATGGCCTGCACGCCGATCGTCACGTCCGCGCCGCTCTCGCGGTGCGCGGCCAGCATCGGCCCGTAGTCGTAGGTGTAGACGTGGTCCGCGTGCTGCACCAGCACGTCCCGCGCGCCCGGCGCGAACAGGTACTCGGCGTTGGCGATCAGCGCGTCGGCCGTGCCCAGCTCCGGCGCGCGTTCCGGCAGCGGGCCGGTGAACGACGGGTCGCGCACGAGGTCGTCGTGCGGTCCGAAGTGGACTTTCAGCGCGGTGTGGTCCCAGCTGCGCAGCAGGTGGTCGATGAGGTCGCGTTCGCGGTGCAGCGACATCAGCACCAGCTCGGGGATGCCGGAGCGCAGGGCGTTGTCGACGCTGAAGTCGACCAGCCTGCACGACGCCGCGTAGGGGACGAGGGGTTTGCACGTGCGGGCGGTGAGCGTGCCCATCCGCTCGCCGAGCCCACCGGCCAGCAGTGCCGCCCTGACGTCGTGCATCACCACGTCCTCCCCTGCGGTTCGCGGTCCGGGAGCAGCGAGCGCAGCAGCCGCACCGAGTTCGCCGCGCTCTGCTCCCTCGGCAGCAGCGCGTCCTCGTGCTCGACGTAGAGGACGCCGCGGAAGCCCTCGTCGAGCAGCGCGGCCACCACGCCGGGCCACGGCAGGTCGCCGGACCCCAGTGCCCGGAACCGGATCGCCGGTCCCGGCCCGTAGCGGGACCAGCCCGCGCCGGGCGGCTGGTCGGTCCCGGTCCAGCGCTGGAGGTCCTTCGCGTGCGCGGCCCCGAGCCGGGTACCCCACCCGCGGGCTACCGACACCGGGTCGTACCCGACGGCCGCGAGGTTCGCGACGTCCAGGCACAGCCGCACGTCCGCCGCGTCCAGCAGCCGCCGGGTGCTGTCCGGGTCGTAGGCGACCTGCTTGGGGTGCGGTTCGACGAGCAGGTGCACGCCGTGCTCGGCGGCCAGCTTCAGCACCGGCGCGGCGGCGTCGAGCCAGGCGTCGACGTTGTCGGACCAGGAGACGTCGCTGTGCCACCAGGAGAGCCAGCGCGACAGGTCCGGGACGCCGAACATCAACCGCGCCTGGGTCGCGCCGAGGTCGGCGGCGATCCGGATCGTGTGCTCCGCGTGCCGCAGCGCGTGCGCCCGCTTCTCGTCGGCCGTCCCGGCGAGCACCGGGTCGGTGTGCGGGCCGTGCGGCCCCAGCAGCAGTTGGGTGTCGCGGCTGTTGCTGACGCACGTCACGGCCAGGTCGGACAGGGTGCTTCGCAGGTCGGACCGGTAGTCGGCGTCGGCCGCCCAGCGGTCCGCGTCGACCAGGCCGGTCGTCGTGTCGGTGGGCAGGTCGACGGCGTCCACGCCGAGGTCGCGGGCCGCGTCCAACGCCGCCGGGAGCCCGTCACCGCCCCACGCGGCCAGGCACAGCCCGAGCGCGATCGGCCCGGTGGCCGTGGCCGGTCGCGGCGCGGGACGGGGTGGGTCGGCGAGCGTCACCGTCCACGCGCAGTCGTCCAGCGCCCAGTCCGGCACGCCTTCGGCCAGCGCGGCCTCGATGGTGGCGTTGGGGTCGGTGATGACGACGACCTCGCCGAGCACCTCGGTCCGGAACGCCTCCAGGAACTCCGGGCAGCCGAGGAACACCCCGCCGCCCGCCGCCACGGTCCACTCGCCCTCGAGCCCGGCCGCCGCCGCGGCGGCCCGGACGCCGAGGCCGAGTTCGGCGACGGCGGCCTCGACCAGGTGCGTGGCGACGGGGTCGTCGTCCAGCCAGGCCCGGCACACGATCGGCGCGAGCGCGGCGACGGCCGCCTTGGGGTACGCCAACCGCGCGAGGTCCCGCGCGGTCGTCACGCTGAAGTGCTTGGCCAGCACGGTGTCCGGCCCCCGGCCGTCCAGGGCGCGCACGGCGGCGCGCAGCCCGGACAGGCCGAGGTCGTACGCGCTGCCCTCGTCGCTGCCGAGGTACTCGCAGCTCCCGACCCGCACCGGGGCGGACCGGCCGTCACCGGCCAGGAAACCCGAGCCGGTGCCGCACACCACCGCGACGCCCCTGCCCGCCAGCGGCGGGGCCACCAGCCACGGCAGGGCGTCGTTGGAGACGACGAGCCGCCCGCGCAGGCCCGTCCGTTCGGCGGTCCGGCGCAGGCGTTCCAGCTCGGTCCCCGGATCGCGGGGGTCGATCGTGGCCGTGGCGATCCAGCCCCGTCCGACCCGGCCGCCCAACGAGGTGGCCAGGTCGGCGAAGGCGGTCCGCAGCACGGTGTCGGCGTCGGGTCCGGACGCCGGGTTGACCGACCCGTACCGGCGTCGGCCGCCGGGACCGGTCACCGCGGTCCCGGTCCCACCGGCGTCGATCGTCCACACAGGACTCACAGCCGCTCCCTCGTCAGGGCCTCCCGCACCTCGGCGGAGGTGACGTCCTCCACGATCGCGGTCGTGCCCAGCTCGACCGGCAGCACGAACCGCAGGCTGCCGTCGCGGATCTGGCGGATCTTGTCCAGCGCGCCGACCACGTCCTCGACGTCGACCTCGACGCCGAGGTCGGCCAGCGACACCGGCAGCCCCAGTCTTCTGATCAGCGCGATCACCCGGTCGGCCGTCGCCGGGTCCACGACCCCGCGCGAGCGGGCCACGTCGATCGCGACCGCCATGCCGAACGCGACCGCCTCGCCGTGCAGCACCGGGCCGTAGTCCGTCACGGTCTCCACGGCGTGGCCGACGGTGTGGCCGAAGTTCAGCGGTCGCCGCAGGTCCACCTCGTACGGGTCCCGGCCGACCAGCTCGGTCTTGATCGCGCTGGCCGCGTGCACCAGCACGTCCACGGCGGGCGAGCGGCACTCGACCAGGTCGTCCACGTTCCGCTCGATGTGGTCGAACAGCGCGGGCGAGGCGATCACGGCCTTCTTCACCACCTCGGCGAGCCCGGCCCTGGCCTGCCTGCGGTCCAGCGTCTCCAGGTACGCGAGGCAGGAGATCACCGCGCGCGGCTGGTAGAACGCGCCGACCAGGTTCTTCGCCTCGCTGTGGTCGACCGCGACCTTGCCGCCGATGCCCGCGTCGACCTGGGCCAGCAGCGTGGTCGGCATGTTCACGTAGGGCACCCCGCGCATGTAAGCGCTTGCCACCCAGCCGACGGTGTCGGCGATGACGCCGCCGCCCAGGGCGATCACGACGTCGCGCCGGGCGAAGCCGATCTGCGCCAGCCAGTCCACCAGCTCGAACGCCGTGGTGGCGGTCTTGCTCTTCTCGCCGCTGGGCACGCTGGTCGTGCCCAGCAGTTGGCCCCGCTCGGCCAGCGCGGCCGCGATCGGCCCGGAGTGCAGTTCGGCCACGACGTGGTCGGTGATGATGACGGCTCTTCGGCCGTCCAGTTCGGCCAGCAGCACGGCTATCGCCGCGTCGACCTCGCGCACCACGTCGATCCGGTACGAGTCCTCGCGGACCACGTCGACGTGCACCACGGAAGGCCCGTCGGGCAACGGGATTCGGTCTGTCACCAAGTACTCGGGACTGTCCATCTGTCTCCTCTCGGGGGTCACCCGATAAGGCGCCGGTTGGCAGCTTGTCCGTGTCGGAGTTACGTTGGGTTCACAATCACTGAACTCAACGTAACTCAATCAGTGAGCGGAGGCAGTTTTGGCCAGTGCGCCGCCAACCCGTCCCAACGCCAGGGGTTTGATCTTCGCCGCCACCAGCTGGGGACTGTTCTGGGGTGGATGGGCCGGGCTCCTGCCCGAGGTCAAGGACCAGATCGGCGCCACCGATTCGGAGTTCGGCCTCGCGCTGTTCGGCATCCCCTTCGGGGCCCTCCCGGCCATGGTGATCACCGGAAAACTCGTGTCTCGATTGCGCGAAAGGGCACTCCCGCTAGTACTTTTGGCCTTCGCCGTGGCCTGTGCGCTGCCGGGGTGGACGCACTCGCCGGTGACGTTCGCGGCGTCCCTCGTCTTGATTGGCGCGACCTCCGGGGCCATCGAGGTCGCGCTGAACGCGACCACCGCCGCGCACGAGGCGCGCGACGGTGTCAGGCTGTTCAACAAGGTCCACGCCGCCACCCCGCTGGCGATGGTCGTCGCCGCGCCCTCGGTCGGCCTCGCCCGCCAGCTGGGGGCCTCCTCGCGCGAGGTGCTGCTGGTCATCGCGGCACTCGTGCTGGTGAGCGCGTTCCTGTCGATCGACCGGGCGAAGTGGCGTTCACTGTCCACTTCGGACCCGGCGACCCGCGGCCGCTCGATGACGCCGCTGCTGATCACGTTCGGGCTGATCGCCGCGGTGGTGCTCTTCATGGAGAACGCCGTCGAGCAGTGGGGCGCGATCCACCTGGAGCAGGACCTTGGTGCCGGGCCGTTGCTCGGCAGCGCCGCGCCCGCCGCGTACATGATCGGCCTGGCGGGCGGCAGGATGCTCGTCCAGTGGCAGGGGGAGCGGTTCTCCGGCCTGACGGTGGTGGTGTTCGGCAGCGTCCTGGGCGCGGTCGGCCTGGTGCTGGCGGTGATCACCGAACCGGCGGGGCTGCCCGCCGTGGTGGCGCTGATCGGGTTCGCGCTCGCGGGCGTCGGCCTCGCTCCCGCCGTGCCGACCCTGCTGGGCATGGCGGGCAGTTCCACCGACGACGAGCGCAGGCCCGCCGCGATCACGACCGTCACCACGATCTCCTACCTCGGCTTCCTCGGCAGCCCCCCGCTGGTCGGCCTGCTGGCCGCGAGCTGGGGCCTGACCACGGCGTTCGCCGTGGTGGCCGCGGGTGGCGTGCTGGTCGCCGTGGCGACCGCGCTGCTGCGCGTCCCGGAGCGCGAAGGGGTCGCCGGATGAGGGCGCTGGTCGTCGGCAGCGGTTTCCTCGGCGCGGCGATCGGGGCCCGGCTGCGGGCGCTCGACGTGGAGCCGGTGGTGGCGTCGCGGCACGCGCCCGACACCGCCTCCGGGCGCGACCTGCCGTGGCGGGAACTGGACGTGCGCGATCCCGCTGCCTGCCGCGAGGTCGTGCGGGACACCGACGCGCTGGTCGTCGTGCACGGCCCGTCGGACATCACCTGGTGCGAGGAGCACCCGGCCGAGACCGAGGCCGCCCACGCCGGGGGAGCGGCGAACCTCGCGGCCGCGGCCGACGGCCGCCCGGTCCTGCTGATCTCCACCGACAACGTGTTCGACGGCACCCGCCCCAGCAGCGCGGAGACCGACCTGGTCTCGCCCGCAAACGCTTACGGGCGGGCGAAGCTGGCGGCCGAGAAGACCCTGCTCGACACGGGGTCCGCGCTGGCGCTGCGGGTGAGCCTGGTTTACGGCTGGGAACCCGACGGCATCCGGCCGAACTTCTTCACCACCTGCGTCCGGTCGCTGCGCGACGGCGGCGGCGTGGACGTGCCCGACGACCACTGGAACTCGCCGGTGCTGGTCGACGACGTGGCCGCGTGGACCGTCGCGCTGCTGCTCGCCGAGCGCACCGGACTGCTGCACCTGGGCGGGCCGGAGCGGTTGACCCGGTACGCGTGGGCCCGGCGGATCGCCTCGGCGATCGGCGCAGACCCCGCGCTGGTGCGTTCCCAACCCCGTGCGGAGGGGCACTACGCCAGCCGCCCCGTCAACGCCTGCCTGCACAGCACCCGAGCACACGACTTTCCCGAGCTGGCCGCTCTCCCACCCCTCGGGGTGGACGCCGGAGCGCTCGCTCTGTCCCGGATCGACGTAGTGGAGGACCGATGAGCAAGCACCTGTTCCTGGCCAGCAAACGGGCCGTCGTGACCTACGCGCCCGACCCCGAGACCGGACTGCTCAAGGCGTGGCTGGCCCCCGGCGGCACCGGCAACGTCGTCGCCGAGCAGGCGGGCTACCTGGACGTGTCGTGGATCGTCAGCGCCGACACCGACGACGACCACCTCGCCTCCGAGCAGAACCCGGACGGCATCGTCACCGAACTCCCGTCCGGCCGCGAGATCACCGTGCACCCGTTGCGGCACGACCGGGACACCTTCCGCGTGGTGCAGGACTTCCTGACCGCCGAGCTGCTGTGGGCGGGCAACAACTACGGCTGGGACAAGTGGACGACCCCGACCTTCGGCGAGGAGACCCGCAAGGCCTGGGAGGCGTTCGACGAGTTCACCGGGGACTACGCCCGCGAGCTGCTGACCCGCTCCGCGGACGTGGCCGACCCGGTCTACCTGGTGCACGACTACCAGCTCGTGTGCGTGCCCGCCCGGATCCGCGCGCAGCGGCCGGACGCGCCGATCCTGCACTTCGTGCACATCCCGTGGCCGTCGGCGGACTACTGGCGCATCCTGCCGAAGCCGATGCGCACCGGCATCATCGAGGGCATGCTCGCCTCCGACGTGATCGGCTTCTTCGCCGACCGCTGGTCACGCAACTTCCTGGCGTGCGTGGAGGATCTGTTCCCGGACGCCGTGGTCGACCGGGAGGCGAGCACCGTCACGTGGAACGGCCGGACGTGCCAGGTCCGCACGCAGGTGCTCGGGTACAGCCCGGAGACGTTGCACCGCAGGCAGTCCTCGCTGCCCGAGGGCATCGAGGAGTGGGCGGGGGAGCACCGGCTGGTCGTCCACTCCGGACGGACGGACCCGATCAAGAACGGCTGGCGCGCGGTGCGGGCGTTCGTCCAGGCGGTCAAGGAGAACCCGGCGCTCGAAGGCACCCGGATGCTCGTGCGGATGAACCCCAACCGGTTGTACGTCGAGGCGAACGCCGACTACGTCCGCCGGGTGGAGGCGGAGGTGGAGGCCGCCAACGCCGAGCTGGGCGCGGACACCGTGCGGACCCACTGCGACAACGAGGTCAACCACAGCTTCGGCTGCTTCGAGCGAGCAGACCTGTTGATGTTCAACTCGACCGTGGACGGCCAGAACCTCAGCGTCTTCGAGGCGCCGCTGGTGAACCGGCGGGACGCCGACGTGATCATGTCCGAGATGCTGGGCGCGGCCGAGGTGCTGTCCGGGGTGTGCCGGTCGGTCAACCCGTTCGACGTGTCCGAGCAGGCCGAGGCCATCGCGGCGGCCCTGCTGGCCACGCCGGAGGAGCGGGCCGCGTCGGCGCTCAAACGCCGTGAGGCGGCCGAGCCGTGGACGCTGGAACGCTGGGTCGACACCCAGTTGGCCAGCCTGGACCTGCGCTGATGCACCCGGTCACCGGGGTGAACCCGAAGGACGACGCCTACTACGAGCTGGGCGACGTGCGGCTGGTGCGCGGCGAGGGCGTGCGGATGTGGGACTCCGACGGGCGCGAGTACCTGGACTGCGTGTCCGGCACGTTCAACCTGGTGCTGGGCCACAACCATCCCGCGGTCGTCGCGGCGATCAAGGGCCAGGTGGACGACCTGGTGTTCGCCAGCTCGTCGTTCCAGACCGACCCGACGAACCGGGTGATGCGGCAGCTCGTCGAGCTGACGCCGGAGAACCTGACCAGGGTGAACCTGCGCAGCTCCGGCGGGTCGACGGCGAACGAGGGCGCGATCAAGATCGCCCAGTGGCACACCGGCAGACGGGACGTGATCGTCCCGTTTCGCGGGCATGTCGGCCAGACCGTCGCCGCCGCCGGGTGGAACGGGTCGGCGCGCATCCGGGCCCCGTTCCAGCAGCACATGCCGGGCGCGCTGCACGTGCCCGACCCCTACTGCCACCGGTGCTTCTACAAGCAGGACCCGGACAGCTGCGGGAAGTTGTGCGTCGACCGGATCGACGACTTCATCACCTACGCGTCCACCGGCAGCGTCGCGGCGATGATCATCGAGCCGATCAGCGGCGTCGGCGGCAACGTCGTCCCGCCGCCCGGCTACCTCCAGCGGCTCAAGGAGTTCTGCGTCGAACGGGAGATCGTGCTGATCTTCGACGAGAACCAGACCGGCCTCGGCCGGACGGGCTCGCTGTTCGCCGCCGACCACTTCGGCGTGGCCCCCAACATGATCACCGTGTCCAAGGGCCTCACCGGCAGCGGCCTGCCGCTCGCCGCGATCATCACCGAGGAGGACCTCGTGGGGATGCCGCGCAACCTGCACGGCTTCACCTACGGCAGCCACACCCTGTCCGCCGCCGCGGCCGTCGTGACCCTGGACATCGTGAAGCAGCCCGAATTCCTGGCCAACGTGCGCGCCACGGGCCAGGTCATCCTCGACCGCCTCACGGCGTTGAAGGAGCGCTTCGACTTCCTCGACGACGTGCGCGGCGTCGGGCTGATGCTCGGCGTGGAGCTGGCCGAACCCGACGGCTCGAAGTCGCCGAGGCTCGCGACCGCGTTGAGCACGGCACTGGCCGACCTCGGCGTGATCACCCGCGTCTCGGAACACGGGCTGGGCAACGTGATCGAGCTGCGCCCGCCGTTGATCCTCACGATCGCCGACGCCCACCTGATCGCCGACCGCTTCACCGACGCACTGGAGACCGTGTGGACCAGCTCACCGTCGCGCTGACCCCCGGCGGTCCCCGGCTGACCCGCGAACCGCCGTCGCGCAACGGTTCTCCCGGCGTGCTGGTGCGCACCGAGCTGATGGGCGTGTGCCGGTCGGACCTCAAGGAGATCACCGGCGTGCGCGGCGGGCCGAGCCAGTTCGGCCACGAACTGGTCGGCGTCGTCGAGGACGGCGTGCTGCCCGCGGGCACGCGCGTCTGCCTCGATCCGAACGTGCCGGTCCGCCGCGGCAGCGGGTTCGCCCGCGAGCTGTGGCTGTCCGGGACCGAGGAGGACCTGGTCCGGGCGTTGCCGAGGGCCCCGGACGGGGTGAGCGCGCGGACGCTGGTGTTCGCCGAGCCCGCCGCGTGCGCCGCGCACTGCGTGGCGATGGCCGAGCGGCACGCCGGCACGCCGCCCGGCACGGTCACCGTGCTCGGCGCGGGCGTGGCCGGGGTGCTGATCGCCGGGCTGGCGGAACTCGGCGGGGCCGAGGTGGCGCTGCGCAACCGGGGCCGCGACCGGCTGGACTTCCTGGCGGACCGGGGGGTGCTGCCCGCCGCGGTCGGCCGCGCCGTGCCGCCCGGCAGCCAGGACGTCGTGGTGGTCGCCACCAGCTTCGTGTTCCCCGACCTGCTCCGCGACGCGCTCGACCTGGTGCGGCCGGGCGGTGTCGTGATGCTCTACGGCGGCACGAAGGCGGGTGACCGGCTGCCCGACCTCGACTGCGACCTCGACACCGTGCGGCGCAAGGAATCCGCGTGGATGGCCGGCTGGCACGGCAAGCCCGTCACGGTCGGCGGCAGCTACGGCACCGGCCCGGCCGACTTCCCCCGTGCGCTCCACGCGCTGGAGAACGGCCTGGTCGTGGAGCCGTTGGTGACCGGGGAGGTGGCGCTGGCGGACCTGCCCGCGGAACTCGACCGGCTCACCGCGGACCGCGTGCTGGGCAAGGTGCTCGTGCGGCCCTAGGCGAGCGGTGTCCGCAGCCCGGCGACGATCATGTGGATCAGCAGGTCGTAGGACTCGTCCAGCTTCTCCGGCAGCTGGAAGCCGTTGGCCACCTCCAGCATCGAGAACCCGTGCACGGCCGAGCGCAGGCAGCGGGCGGCGTGGATGGCGTCGGAGTCCTCCAGGCCGTACGCGCGCAGGGCGGCCAGCATGATGCCCACCAGCCGTTCCCCGGCCTGCGCCATCAGCGGGTCCGGCGCCTGGTCGAGCGCGCCGTAGCGGTTCGGGTGCTCCCGCACGTAGTCGCGCCAGGTGAGCATGAGCGCGCGGACCGCCTCGTCCGACGAGCGGCCGATCACCGCGCCGCTGAGCCGCGCGTTCATCTCGTCCATGATCCGCGCGGACAGCAGCGCCCGCAGTTCGGCCAGGTTGCGGACGTGCTTGTAGAGGGAAGGCGTGGCCACGCCCGCGCGGGAGGCCACCGCCGCCAGCGTCAACGCGGCCGGGCCCTCCTCGTCGACCAGCCGCAGGGCGACGTCGACCACGGCGTCCGCCGACAGCGCCGCCCTAGCCACGGGCGGTCTCCTTGAGGAACGTCAGGACCGCCGTGGCCACGACGTCCGGGAACTGCGCGTGCGCGTAGTGGCCCGCGCCCTCGACGACCTCGACCCGGCCCAGGCCCTCAGGCATCGCGGCCACGACACCCTCGCCCTCGGCGCGGGCGTCGGTCCAGTCGGGGTCCAGCGAGCCCTCGACGACCAGCGCGGGGCAGCGGACCTCGCCGAGCTTGGCGTCGGCGTCGGTGGGGGCGGACAACGCCATCTTGCTCAGCACCGCCATCCGGCCCGGCCTGCGGAGGTCGGCGTCGAGCGCGGCGAGGTGCTCGGTGAAGCCCGCGGGCTTCGCGCCGGGGTAGGCGTGGTCGAGGTAGCGCTTCCACAGCCCGACGCTGCGGAACATCCCGGTGCCCATCAGCAACAGCATCCCCTTGCGGTAGCGGGCGTTGGTGAAGAGGCCGCCGAAGTCGACCTTCTGCGCGCGGGTGAACGGGCCGATCTCGACGATCGCGGTGACCGACTCGGGCTCCTGGGCGGCGGCGATGGTGACGGAGCCGCCGGTGAACGAGTGGCCCACGAGCACGGCCGGTCCGCCCAGGTGGTGGACGACGGCGAGCAGGTCGGCTGCCGAGTCGGTGCGCGTGTAGGAGGGCCAGTCGGCGCTGGACTCGCCGTGGCCGCGCTGGTCGACCGACGCCACGCGGTACCCGGCGTCGGCCAGCGCCGCGGCCAGGTCGCGGTAGGCGCCGCGGTTGTCGCCCATGCCGTGGGCCAGCACGATCAGCGGCCCCTGGCCGATCACGTCGTAGGCCAGTCGTCCGCCGTCGAGTTCCAGGTACTGCGTCATGGTCGCGCTCCTCGGTCGGCTAATGCTCATAGCCGAAAAGCTAATGCCATTAGCCAACCGTGTCAAGCGGCGTCCCACCACGCCAGGACGCGAGTCCCGAAGAAGGTCAACCACCTCGACGGCTCACCAGGGGGAACGTCGACCTCGAACCACACCTCACCGGGGTCCCGAGGGGTCTGGAGCCACGTGCCGTCCGGCTGCCGGGCGGCCCGGACGAGGTCGATCGCCTCGGCCATCCGGTCGTCGCGCCGGTCCGCCCGGCGGAAGTGGTCCGTCGCGTTGAGGGCGTCGCAGAACCAGCGCATCGGGTAGGTGAACCGCCCCGCCCGCTCGGTGATCCGCTCGCCCGTCGTGACGCGGCGCAGGAGTCCGCGTTCGAGCAGGTACTCCTCACCCGAGCGCCGGGCCTCCCGCGTCGCGTCCGTGCCGCCGGTGGCGACCTCGTGGTCCAGCAGGCCCTTGAGGGAGTTGAGGGTCGAGTGGATCGAGGACCGCTTCGAGCCCTCGACCCACTCGCAGTTCCACCCGCCGTCCGGCAGCCGGTGCTCGACGAACCAGTCGGCGAGCCCGGTCATGTCGACGCCCAGCCACAGGCCGTTCGAGAGCGTCCACGAGTTGATGCAGCAGTCGACCTCGCCGCCCCAGTACGGCAGGTCGTCGTACTCCCACCGGCTGTTCTCGGCCAGCAGTTCGGCGGTGCCGCGCAGCACGGCGGCGTCCAACCCCCACTCCCGCAACGAGTTCAGCGTCCACGTCGTCGCGGTCCACGGCTGGCCCTCGCCGCCCTGGTAGCCCTTGGGGAAGAACGCGCCGCCCGCCCACTGGCCGTCCGGGTCCTGGAGCGCGAGGAGCCGCGCGCCGAACCCCTCGGTGGCGACCCGCGCCCGCGTCGCCTCCCACACCTCGGGCGGCGCGCCCGCGAGGTCGCGTTCGACCTGCCAGCGCAGGGCGGGATCCGAGTCGAGGAGCCACGGGATCAGGTCCATCCGGCGACCCTAGGCCAGGTCGAGCACCGCTGCCAGACCTCGTTCGCGGGTCGCGGACCGCTCGCTCGGCAGCAGGTAGACCGGCATCCCGACCTTCACCGCCGCCCCGTCCTTGACCGGGTCGTCGCCGACGAACAGCACCGACGACGGCTCCAGGCCGAGCTTGTCGCACGCCAGCGTGAACAGCGCCGGGTCGGGTTTCTCCACGCCCTGCTCGCACGACAGCACCACGGTGTCCAGCACGTCCAGCACGCCCGCGTCGGCCAGCGCGGGCCGGATGTCCCAGCCGATGTTGCTCACCACGCCGACCCGCAGCCCGCGCTCGTGCAGGGTCGTGACGACCCGCGCGGTGTCCGGGTACGGCGTCCACGCGGCCGGGTCGGTGAGCGCGGCGTAGATGGCGTCGACCACCGCCGAGCTGTACGGGCCCGCCTCCGAGATGAGCGCCGTCCACACGGCCCGGTGCCGCTCCCGCGACACGTCGCAGCCGCGCCGGGCCGCGATCCCCTCCGGCGAGTCCACGACGGAGAGGACCCGCGTGACCACCGCGTCGCCGACGAGGTCGCGGGCGGGGTCGAGGACGGACTTGTCGTCGAACAGGGTGCCGGAGAAGTCGAACAGCACTCCGCTGAACACGATGGCGGCCTCCACTCGGTTTACCGGTGGGCTGCCCACGACGCTACCCGCGCCAAACCGCCCGTCGGGGCAGACTTCCCTGCCCCGACGAGCGGTCCCCGACTACGCGGAGGCGATGGCGAACACGTGCAAGCCGCCGTTCGTGGGCAGCTTGACGCTCTTGAGCACCTTCCCGTCGGGCGCGGTGAAGGTCTTGGTGGCGAAGATGTTCGTCACCACCAGCTCGTTGCCGCCGCCGATCTGGTTGCGGTACGGCGTCCTGGCCACGACGACGTTCCCGTACGACGGGTTCTGCCCGCCGCCGCCGAGGGTCCAGTCGCTGAACCCGAGGTCGACCGTGCCGGTCGTGCCGTCGGTGTAGGTCACCGTGGCGGGGGCGGTCCGGCCGCCGTCCGCCGCGGCCCCGACGAACGCCAGCCGCGTCCCGGTCACGTCGATGCTCTGACCAGCGGCGATGACGTTGTCCGCGCGGTCGTCCGGCGAGTCCGGCCAGGTGAACGAGAGCCCGTCCACGGTGCCGGTGCCGCCGGGGGTGAGCCCGGCCGCGGCCAGCGCCTGCTTGGAGTAGCTGTACCCGCCGCCGTCGAAGTCGGCCTCCTCGGAGCCCTTGTCGTCGGAGACGCCGATGTTGTTCACCGCCGCCAGCATGCTGCCCGGCGGGGCCACCTTGACCGTCAGCGGCAGCACCACGGGCTCGGCCCCGGCGACGGTCACGGTGACCGCCGCGGAGTAGAACCCCTGCGGCGCACCGGCCTCGGTGGAGATGGTGAACGGGGCCCCGGCGTCGGTGATCGGCACCGTGCCGGTCGCGGGCGTGAAGACCAGCGCGCTGTCCCCGGTGACCGAGTACGTCACGGCGGGGTCGCCGTCGTAGAGCCGCTTCGCCTGCACGGCGGCCGTGATCGACCCGCCGGGCGCGAGCGTCGGGCTGGTCGGCGACACGGTCAGGTAGAACGGCTGCGCGTGGACGATCGGCTGCTCCCCGTCGCGGAACGACGGCGGCGCGTCGGCCGGGGCCGAGCCCCACGCGGTGTTCGCGGTCGTGCCGAGGGTGAAGTCGAGCTTGCCGCCCTTCGCCACGAACGACTCCGGCAGCCACGTCTTCGTCGTGGCCTTGCCGTTCACCTTGAGCGCCTGGACGTACGGCGCGTCGGCCGCCGCCTTCGGCGCGGTGATCTCGATGTCCCCGCCGCCGTCCCGGTCGACCTTGATCCTCGGGAACAGCGGGCTGCCGACGACGAGTTCGGCGCGCGAGGACACCTGCGGGTACAGGCCCATCGCGGCGAACACGTACCACGACGACATGGCGCCGAGGTCGTCGTTGCCGGGGATGCCGCCGGTCTTGTTGCCCCACATGGTGTTGAGCACCTGGCGGATCGTCTGCTGCGCCTTGTACGGCTGGCCCGCGTAGTTGTAGAGCCACGGCGAGTTGATCGACGGCTCGTTGTCGAGCGCGGCCTTGTCCGGGCCCGCGTTGCTCAGCGCCCAGCTCCCGTCGGCCTGGTGGAAGAAGTCGTCCAGCCGCTTGGTGAACCGCTCGCGGCCGCCCATCGACTCGATCAGGCCCGCCACGTTGTGCGGCACCATCCACGTGTACTGCGCGCTGGTGCCCTCGACGAACCCGTTCTCCGTGCCGGGCGCGAAGTCGCGGACCCACGTGCCGTCGGCGTTGCGGTTGCGGATGTACCCGCCCGTGCTGTGGGCCACCGGGTCGAAGGTGTTCTGCCACCACTGCGAGCGCTCGGCGAACACCTTCGCCGTCGCCGGGTCCTTCACGTCCTTCGCCAGTTCCGACAGGGCGAAGTCGGCGGTGGACATCTCCAGCGTCTCGGCCGCGCCGCCCCAGGCGTTCGACACCGACGGCATGTAGTGCTTGTCCAGGTACTTGTCCAGCGACGGGCGCTGGCCGACCGACATCACCGCCCAGCCGTCCCGGCTGAGGTCCTGCTCGGTGGGCACGGTCGCCGCCTGCACCAACGACTTCAGCGCCGCCTTCACGTCGAAGTCCGTGCCGCCGAAGGCGTGGATGCCCGCCAGCGCGGGCGCGGCCGGGTCGCCGTTCATCACGTGCGTGCCGCCGGAGTTGTGCGTCCACCGGTCCCAGACGCCGCCGTTCTGGTCGGCCTGGTTGAGCAGCGACTGCGCGACGTCCGAGCCGACGTCCGGTTCCAGCAGCGTCAGCAGTTGCAGCTGCGAGCGGTAGACGTCCCAGCCGGAGAAGGTGCCGTACTGCGCCTTCTGCTTCCTCGACTTCTGGTGCGCCTTGCCGTCCATGCCCCAGTACTCGCCGTTGACGTCGCTGACGACGTTCGGGTGCAGCAGCGCGTGGTAGAGCGCGGTGTAGAACGTCGTCCGCTGCTCGGGGGTGCCGCCCCCGACCTGGACGCGCTTGAGCTGCTTGTTCCACGCCTTGACCGCGCCGTCGCGGGTCTTCTCGAACGTCTGCCTCGGCGGGTTCTCGTCCTTGAGGTTCGCCTTGGCGTTGGCCAGGCTCACGTAGGAGATGCCGACGCGGACGTTCGTGACCGGCGACTTGGCCGTGTCGAACCCGACGTACGCGCCGGATCCCTTGCCCACCACCGGCCATCCGGCGGTGCCGTAGGTCGTCGCGCCGGTCGAGGTGGTCGCGCCGGGCGTGACAACGTTGTCCTGCCACGTTCCGACGTTCGCGAACGGCTGGTCGAACTCCGCCACGAAGTGCAGCGTGTAGTAGCTGCGGCGACCGACCTGGTTGATGTAGCCGCAGAAGTTCCCGCTGGTCACGGACCCGGTGACGGTCCGGGTCGCCGGGTCGACGGTCACGTCGGAGGCCGTGCTGCCGACCTCGGAGTTGGCCGTGCGGATCAGCATCGTGCCCGGCTTGTCCGCCGGGAAGGTGAACCGGCCGGAGCCCGTGCGCGGGGTCGCGGTCAGCTCCGCCTTCGCGCCCGAGTCGAGGCCGACGGAGTAGCTGCCCGCCTTCGCGACCTCGTTCTCGTGCTTGAACGTGCTGGCGTACACCGCGTCCGTGCCGTCGGCGGCGGGGGAGGTCGTCACCGAGCCGACGAGCGGGAAGAAGGGGATGTCACCGGAACCGCCCGCGCACCCGGTGCCCGACATGTGCGTCAGGCTGAACCCGCGGACCTTGGTCACGTCGTACTGGTAGCCGCCGGGCGCCGCCGCGCGCGTGGCGTTGCCCTTGGTCAGCTCAGGGCTCCACGCCAGCATGCCGAGCGGCGCCACCGCGCCGGGGAAGGTGTTGCCGAGGTTCGTCGAGCCGATCAGGGGGTTGACGAGGGACGCGGGATCTTCGGCCAGAGCCTCGGGTTCACCGAGCGCGGCCGGAGCCGAGCAGACGCCGAGCACGAGTGCGGCTGCGGCCAAAACGGTGGTCAGGACACCTCTTCGCTGCATGGAGGCGGACCATACCCACGGTCACCGGTCAACTCCAGACGGTGAGGAATTCTTGTCGTCAAGCGGACAAGGCGCGGGCGTAGGCGTCAGGATCGGACGCCCCCTCCGTCGCTACGCAGAGCACCGAACGACCCGGCGTGCCGTCCGCCCGCCACGCCGCCAGGGTCGCCGCCCCGCACTCGCCGATCGTCAGGCCCGCGACCGCCAGGTCGCGCATCGCCCGCGCCGCCTGGTCGTCCGTCACGGTGATCGTGCCGCTCAGCCCGTGCCGCAGCGTCGGCCACGCCACCGCGGACGGGGTCGCGCAGTCCATCCCGGCCATCGTCGTCCCCGGTGTGTCCACGGCGGTCATCCGGCCCGCGACGAGCGACGCGGTCACGCACGCGGCCGTGGCCGGTTCGACGGCGACGACGGCCGTGCCCGGTCGTTCGTGGACGGCCCAGCGGACCGCCGCGGCGGCCAGCGACCCGACACCGGTCGGCACCAGCAGCACGTCCACCGGCACGTCGATCTCGCGGAACAGGGTCGAGTAGCCGTCGATCACCCACTCCGGCGGGCCCGCGGCGGGTTCCAGCGCCGTGTCCGCCACGAGCGCCGCGCCGTCCCGTTCGGCCAGCGCGACGGCGGCGTTGTAGTCGCCGTCCACCCGCACGACCTCCGCTCCCTCGCCCGCGATCAGGTCCGCCCTGGCCGCGCTGGTGACGGCGGGGAGGTAGATGCGGCAGCCGAGGCCGCGCTGGGCGGCGACGCGGGCGACGGCCCGGCCGTGGTTGCCCGCGCTGGCCGCGACGAGCACGCGGGTGTCCGGGTGCGCGCGCAGCGTCCGCTCGACGGCCCAGGACGCGCCGAGGACCTTGAACGCGGGCAGCCCGAACCGGTCCGACTCGTCCTTGAGCCGCACGCCGTCGACCGTCCGGATCGGCGTCGGCCGGTAGCCGGGCAGGCCGCGGTGGAACGCCTGGACCTCCGGCCCGGCGGGCGGCGGCACGGCCTCGGGCCGGAAGTGCGGGTTGGGCGTGAACGTCACCGGCAGAACTCCTTCGCCACGACGACGAGCGCCCGTGCGCACTCGACCGTCCCTTCGAGACTCACCCACTCGACCTCGGCGTGCGCCCCGTCGCCGGGCGGTCCGAAGAGGACGGTCGGGATGCCCGCCGCCGACAGGAAAGCCGAGTCCGCCCAGTACGACGCCCCGGCCAGCTCGGCGGGCCTGCCCAGCGACTCGCCCACGGCACCGGTGACCGCTGTGACGAACTCGTGGTCGTCGTCGGTCTCGAACGGTTCGCGCGACAACGTCGTCCGGCTGGTCGCCCGCACGGCGCACGACGCCAGCAGGTCGGCCACGTCGCGCTCCACGTCGGCGACGGTCTCGCCGGGCAGGGTGCGGCGCTCGACCGTCAGCACGCACAGGTCGGGAACGGTGGACTCCTCGCGGCCGCCGGTGATCAGGGACGCGTGCAGTGTGCCCGGTCCGAGCCGCGGGTGCTCGTGCGCCCGGAGCTTCTCGTTGAGCTGCTCCAGCGCCACCAGGACGGGGCCGGTCTTGAGGATCGCGTCCTCGCCCAGGTGCGGCCGCGAGCCGTGGGCGGCCTTGCCGACGACCCGGATCTCCGTCCACACGAACCCCTTGTGCGCGGTCACCACGGTCAGCTCGGTGGGCTCGCACACGATCGCGCCGTCGGCGGTGAGGTGCTTGAGCACCTGCTGGACGCCGATGCTGGAGTGCTCCTCGTCCGACACCGCCGCCACCACGACCTCCCCGGCGACGCCCGCGCGGTCGGCCTCGCGGCAGGCGACGAGGGCGGCGGCGAGCCCGGCCTTCATGTCGTACGCGCCACGCGCGTAGAGCCGGTCGCCGTCGATCCGCGTGGTCAACGGGCCGTTCAGCCCGACCGTGTCCAGGTGCCCGCACAGCAGGAGCGTGCGGCCGTCGCCGGTCCGGTTCGACCGCACGACCACGCTCGGCCGCCCCGGCGTCTCCTCGACCACCTCGACCCGCAGGCCGTTGTCCACCGCCCACCCGGCGACGAACTCGGCGATGGCCGTCTCCCCGGCCGCGCCCGGCACCAGGGACGGGTTCACCGAGTCGATCTCCACCAGCCTGGTCAGCAACTCCACCACGTCTCGCTCCATGCCCCCGATCCTGTTGGCGGGACCGGATAAGCACAAGCAATGGTTCCTTCGGGGACGGTAAGCGATGCTTATCCCGTGGATCCCCGCCTGCTGGCCACCCTGGAAGCCGTCGTGCGCACCGGCTCGTTCGCCGCCGCGGCGGCCGAACTCGGCTACAGCTCCCCGGCCGTGTCCCAGCAGATCGCCGAGCTGGAGCGCCGGGTCGGGCTGCGGGTGCTGGAACGCCGCCCGGTCCGCCCCACCCAGGCCGGGCAGGTGCTGCTGGACGCCGAGTTCCGCCTGCGCGGGGTGCTGGCCACGGCCGCCGCCGAGCTGGACGCCGTCCGCGACGGCAGCACCGGCCACGTCCGGCTGGGCGCGTTCGCGTCGGCCGCGGCCCACCTGGTGCCCGGCGCGCTGGCCCGGCTGACCGGCGTGCGGATCGTGCTGCGGCAGGTGGAGACGGACGCGGCGTACGTGGCGCTGGCCCGCGGCGAGCTGGACCTGGCGCTGACGTTCGACTACGACCTCGACCCCGTGCCGCTGCCCATGGGCCTGCGCCGCTCGTTGGTCGTGCGCGAGCCCGTGGTGGCGGTGCTGGCCGCCGGGCACCCGCTCGCGTCCCGGCCGGTCGTCGACCTCGCCGACCTGGCGGGCGACACGTGGGTCGCCACGCCCCAGGCGTGCCTCCGGCTCGACCTGGTCCGCGAACTGGCCGCCGTCCGACCGGGGCTGCGGTTCGAGGGCGACGACTTCCACACCGTGATCGGGCTGGTCGAGGCCGGGCTGTGCGTGGCGCTGCTGCCGCGGCTGTCCCTGCGCCACTCGGCGGCGGCCGTGGTCGCCCGGCCGCTGGCGGGCACGCCGCTGACCCGTGACGTGTACGCGACCCGCCTCGACACCCGCCACACCCCGCAGGTCGTGACGACCCTCGAACGCCTGCTCGCGGAGGAGGCGGACCGCATCGACTACGGTCCTCTGCTGTGACCAGCATGTGGGGCTCGCCCGTGGCCGCCAAGTGGAGCCGCTCCCGGCGCGACCCGGCGCAGGCCAGGTTCCTGACGATGGCGTCGTTGCGCTGGATGCTGCGCCACCGCGCCTACACGCCGTGGTACCTGGTGCGGTACTGGCGGCTCCTCAAGTTCCGGATCGCCAACCCGCACGTCGTGCTGCGGGGGATGGTGTTCCTCGGCAAGAAGACCGACATCCACTGCCGACCGGGCTACGGGCGGCTGGAGATCGGCCGCTGGGTCCACATCGGCGACGGCAACGCCATCCGCTGCCACGAGGGCTCGCTGCGCATCGGCGACAAGGCCGTGTTCGGCAAGGACAACACGGTCAACTGCTACCTGGACGTGGAGATCGGCGCGGCCACCCTGGTCGCCGACTGGGTGTACATCTGCGACTTCGACCACGTCACGTCCGACATCACCGTCCCCATCAAGGACCAGGGCATCGTGAAGTCCCCGGTCCGCATCGGCCCGGACACCTGGCTGGGCACCAAGGTGACCATCACCCGTGGCAGCGTGATCGGCCGCGGCTGCGTTGTAGGAGCCCACGCCGTGGTGCGCGGCGAGGTGGCCGACTACAAGATCGCCGTCGGCATCCCGGCCCGAGTGGTCCGCGACCGCCGCGAGGACTACGAGGCGGGCGCGGTGGAACGCGCGGCCGTGGCGGACATGGCCCGCAAGGCCAAGGAAGCCCTCGAACAGGCGCGCAAGGCCTGATCTTGCTCAGCCGAACATGTTGCCGGTGGCGATCTTCGGGCGTCCCAACACCACCGGCGTCTTGACCGAAGCGTTCCGGTAGACCTCCACCGTCCCCGCCGCGATCTTCGCCCAATCAAAATCCGTCGCCAGCCGCGTCTTCGCCGCCCGTGCCCGCCGCGCGGCACCGGCCGGGTCGGCCAGCACCGACCGCACCGCCACCCCGATCCCGTCCACGTCGCCCGGCGTGAACGACAGCCCGGTGTCCCCGTCCCGCACGACCTCGCCGAGCCCACCCGCCGTCGACGCCACCAGCGGCGTCCCCGCGGCGGCGGCCTCCAGTGCCACGATCCCGAACGGCTCGTACTTGCTCGGCAGCACCACCGCGTCCGCCGCCGCCAGCACCGCCCTCAGCTCACGGTCGGACAGGTGGCCAACGAAATCCACCGCTCGCCGCACCTTGTGCTTGCGCGCCTGCTCCGCCAACCACGCCGTGTGGCTGCCCTCGCCTGCGACGACCAGCCGCGTCCCGCGATGGGCCCGCCGGATCCGGGGGAGCGCGGCCAGCAGGTCCTGCACGCCCTTCTCCCACTCCAGCCGCCCGAAGAACAGCAGCAGCGGGTCCCCGTGCGGGCTGTACTTCTCCCGCGCCGCGGCGACCTCTGCGGGCCGCACCTTCCACCGCCGCGGCTCGATCCCGTTGTGCAGCACGGTGATCCCGCTCGGCTCGACCTCGAACAGGTGCGCGACCTCGGTCCGCATCGCGGCCGAGCAGGTGATCAGCGAGTCGGCGCGGTTCGCCAGCCACCACTCGACCGAGTGCACCTGCTGGTTCAGCACCTGCGACAGCCACCCGCTGTGCCGCCCGGCCTCCGTGGCGTGCACGGTCGCCACCAACGGCACGGAAAACGCCTCGGCCAGCGCCACGGCCGGGTGCGTGACGAGCCAGTCGTGCGCGTGCACCACGTCCGGCTTCCAGGACCGCAGCAGCGCCAGCCCCGCGCGGGTCATCGCGTGACCCATGGCCAACGTCCACGCCACCAGGTCCCGCTCGAACACCAGGTGCGCGGGGTCCTCGCCGACCCGGATCAGCCGCACGCCCTCGGACACCGCGTCCGACGTGGGGTGGGTGATCGCGTCGCTGCCGGACGGCTGCCTGCACAGCACGACGACCTCGTGCCCCTGCGCGGCGAGCTGCGTCGCGACGGCGTGCACGTGCCTGCCGAGCCCGCCCACGACGACCGGCGGGTATTCCCAGGACAACATCAGCACGCGCATGGGACATCCTCGCATCCGGCTCGTCGTACCCTCGGAACCATGGGGACCTGGGTGTACGCGGTCGTGTTCGTGGTCGTGCTCGTCGGCGTGGGGGTGCTGGTCGACCGGCGCGCGCGCCGCAAGCGCCAGGGGTTGGAGCGGTTCGCCGACACGACCGGTCGCACCAAGGCCGAGCCGGTCGCGCAGGCGCGGGTCGACCACCCCGGTTCGGCGGGCGTCGCCGAACGGCTCGAAGGCCCCATCTAGGCCAGCCCTCGCGCGTCGAGGTGGCCGAACGGGCCGTCCACCGAGCGCAGTTCGGCTGCCCGGCCGGGGTCGCCGCGGCGGGACACGAGTTCGCGGAACCTCTCCGCGTGCACCTTCGCCCGGTAGCGCGCGTAGTCGGCGGCCGAGTCCTTCGTGACCATGAACGCCCAGTCGCTGGACAGCGCCAGCAGCGCCTCCCGCACGGCCTGGTCCAGCACCGGGTCGCGGACCGCGCCGTCGAAGTCCAGCTCCAGCAGTTCCCGCTGCACCTCGGCGTTGCCGTGCACGATGTCGGACACCTGCGGCCCCGCCCACGTGCCCCAGTCCTTGCCCGCGCCCCACGACGACGGCGGCAGGTCCACCCGTCCGCCGAGGTGCCCGGCCTCCAGCGCGCCGCGCAGCGTCGTGACCCGCACGCCCGCGAGCGGCAGCGCCCGCAGCACCGCCTCCAGCCACGCCGGGCCCTCGTGCCACCAGTGCCCGTACAGCTCGGTGTCGTACGCGGCCACGACGAGGCTCGGCCGTCCGTGCCGCTCCTTCAAGTCCCGCAACCGCCGCACGACCGCGTCCACGAAGTCCGCCGCGTGCCGCTCGACCACGGGCGCGGCCGCCGCGGGCACGTACGGCTCCTTGTCCTCCGGCGCCACGTCCACCCCGGTCACCCGCGACGGCTTGAGCCCGGTCGGGTGGTCGTAGGTGTGGAAGTCGCGGTACGCGGGGTCGCCGGGGTAGCCGACCCGCGGCGACCACACCCGGTACGACACCTCCAGGTCACGCCCGAAGCACACGACGTCCGAGTCGCCGACGGTCCGCGCGGCCGACGTGTCGCCGCCCAGCGACGGCCCGTCGACCAGGAACCGCCGCACGCCCGCCTCCGCGTACCCGACCTCCATGCCCGGCGCGTAGCCGCACTCCGGGGCCCAGATGCCCTCGGGCGTCGAGCCGATCCGCAGCGCGGTGTCCGCCAACCCGGTGCGCAGCGCGAACGCCCGCAGCCTCGGGTCGAGCAGCGGTTGGAACGGGTGCGTGGCCGGGCCGCCCAGCAGCTCGACCGTGCCGGAGTCGACGAGGGGCCGCAGCAGCGGCGAGAACCCGTGTCGCCACCGGGTTTCGAACTTCTCCAACGCCCACGCGGACCGCCGGTGCTCGTACGCGCTGAGGTCGGCCAGCCGCCGCCCGGCGTACTGGGCGCGCAACTGCCAGTTGCCGAGCCAGTCGTGGACGCCGCGCAGGCTGTACGGGTCGTCGAGCTGCGCGGCCAGCACCGGCGTGACGCCGAGGGTGAGCACGTCCCGGCGGCCTTCGGCGGCGAACCGCTCCAGCAGGTCGACCACGGGCAGGTACGAGTGCGCCCACGCCTGGTAGAGCCACTCCTCGCCGACCGGCCACCCGCCCTGGTGCGCGAGCCACGGCAGGTGGCTGTGCAGCACGAGGCAGAACGTGCCCTCGTCGGTCATGTCCTGACCGCCACGGCCACCAGGTCCAGGCTGGTGTCCAGGTCGGCGGCGGTGATCTCGAAGTCGTCGGCGCGCACCGACGTGACGGCCGCCAGCAGTTCCGGCGACCACTCGCCGCCGGACAGCACGACGTCCACCTGCGCGGCGATGATCGACCCGCCGAGCGCCGCGTCCAGGTCGAGCAGCCGCGGCCCGTGCCGCAGCCCGGTCAACGACTCGACCTCCAGCCCCGGCACGTCCAGCAGCTCGTGCAGCTCGGCGGGGTCCAACTCCCTGGTGTGGAACGGGTTGTGCGGCTTGTCCAGCCCCGGTGAGAACGTCAGCCGGTTCGGCGTGGTCATCAGCAGCCGCCCGCCCGGCCGGAGCACGCGCACGCACTCGGCGACGAACTCCTCCTGGTTCCACAGGTGCTCGACGACCTGGAGGTTCGCCACGACGTCCACGCTCCCGGTGCGCAGCGGCAGCGACGCCAGGTTGCCCCGCACCACGCCCAGCTCCGGGTACGCCTTGCCGACGTGCGCGGCGGTGAAGGCGTCGTAGTCCAGCGCGACGACCCGCGCGGCCCGCTCGGCGATCAGCGCGGCCCCGTAGCCCTCGCCGCACCCCGCCTCCAGCACCTCCGCGTCCGCGCAGTGCGGGAGCAGGTCGAGGTAGGCGGCCTCGTGCCTCCTGAACCAGTAGTTCTCGACGTCGATACCGGGCACGGTCCGCTCACCGGTGAGGGGCAGGGGCGCTGGCGTCACCCGGCCAGGGTAGTGGCTCGTTACTCGCTGGTAGCAAACCGGGCGACGGTGACCGGCCGTATTCGCCATTAACTCGATTGTGTGGCGCATTCCGTGCGAAGGGCGAGTAATTCGTGACCCGATGATGGGATGGCAGGCGTGGAGTTCCCCAATAAATAGACACCATTGGGTGACCCGTGGCCAAGCTGTTTTGATCTTGCGGGCAACTGTTTACGCTGTTCGTCAGGTACGTGAGCACGGTTCGGCACTGTCGCGACCGGCCCGAACAGGCTGGTTGGCAGTGGGCCATCTCGGTACTCTCGGCCAATCTTCAACAAGGCGGGATGAGTGGTCAGCCATGGGTGCAAAAGAGCAGGAAGTTGTTCCGCTGCACGCGGGTTTCGACGTCGTGTACCGGGGGTTCCACCGACGCCAGGTGATCGAGCACATCGACAACCTGGAAGACCAGTTGCGCTACACCAGCCTCGATCGCGCCGAAGCCATGGCGCAGTCGGCCGACCTGCGCAAACTGCTGGAGATGACCCGACAGGACCTGGAAGAGGCGCGGTCGAGGGTCGAACGGCTGGAGATGTCGCCGTCCACGACCGCCGGGGCGACCGAGCGGCTGCACCGGATGCTGCTGCTGGCCGAGGACGAGTCGGCCGAGCTCCGGATCAGGGCGGACCGCGAGGTCACGTCGTTGCGCCGCAACGTCGAGGTCGAGGTCGCCGAGCTGCGCGAGCAGGCCGAACGGGAGATCGCCCGGCTGCGCGCGGAGGTCGAGGAGCAGGCGCGCGACGCCCGCGAGGTCGCGGCCCGCCGCACCGCCGAACTGGACCACCGCGAGGTCGAGCTGGAACGCCGCTCCGCCGAGCTGGAAGCGCACCACGTCCAGCGCACGGCCCAGGTGACGGCGGCGTGCGAGGCGCTGATGGAGCAGGCGCAGCTCGACGCCGACATCCTGCTGGAAGAGACGGCCGAGCAGTGCAACAAGCTGGAGATCGAGTCGGAGCGCCGCCGCGAGCAGGAGCGCGAGGAGTGCGACCTCGACCTGGCCATCCGCCGCGAGGAGTCCGACCGGCAGATCGCCGAGCAGGAGGCCGTGGCCAAGGAGCGCAGCGAGTTCGTCGTGAAGGTCGCGGGCCGCGAGGCCCAGCGCCGCATCGCGGAGATCCAGCAGCACTCGGAGCAGCTCCTCGACCTGCGCCGCACCGTGGCGTCCCAGTTGTCCGCGGCCCGCTCGGCTCTCGAAGCCGCGGCGGACCGGGTGCCGGGTCTCATCCCGGAGCAGGTGTCCAGCAGTGAGAACGGCGCGATCGCGTTGCGCGCCTAGGTTCGGGGGAGTGCGCTCATGACCAGGAAACGTCGCTGGCTGCCGCTGGCGTTGGCAGCCCTGCTGGTGCCGGGCGGCATCACGGCGCTCGCGTTCACCGTGTACGGCGAGCAGTTGACGGAGGCGCTGCCGTTCTCGTCCCCGGTGCCGACACCGGAGGTCGTGGAGGTGCCGCTCGCGGTGCCGGTCGTGATCGACGTCCCGCTGCCGCCGCCGCTGCTCCCGCCCCCGCCGCCAACGCCGGACGTGGTGCAGGGCAAGGTGACGACGCTGTTCACCTCGAACGGGGTCAAGGGCATCACCTTCACCCCCGGCACGGCCGACTTCGTCGGGCGCGGAGCCGACGTCCAACAGGGCGTCGGCAATCTGTTGTGGCGCACCGGTGGCGCCGCCATCACCCTCGTCTCCCACGCGTGGAACGGCGAGACCGAGTCGCACCGCTGCGACGTCCTCGCGATGCAGCGGGCGATGCTCGTGCGCGACTTCCTCGTCGGCCGCGGAGTGCCGGTCGAGGCCATCAGGACCAAGGTCATCGTCGATCCGGTGTGGGGACCGCCCTCCGACGGCGGCCCGGCCGTCGACGTCCAGGTGAGTTAAGGACGGTCATGGCAGGTGCGTTCGCGTTCGTGTTCGGTCTGTGCGCTCTGTCGTTCGCCGGGGGGTGCGTGGTGACCGCGATCATGCTGCGCCGCGCGGACCCCGCGGAGGAGGTCGCGCGGACCGTCCCGGAGTCCGCCGAACCCGCACCGCCCGCCCCGGTGGAGAGCCGCCCGGTCCTGGACTGGCCGCCGGACGACGTCGCCGTGAAGCCCATCCACCGCAACCCGGTCGTCGGCCTGCCCGCACCGGCCGCGCTGGACGAGGTGCTGGTGAACAGCGCGCCAGCCGCACTGGCACTGGCACCGGACCCCACGTTCACGGGCATGGTCGAAACCCCGCCCGCCCCGTGGCTGACCCTGGCCCCGGAACCCGCCGCCCCACCGGTCTTGGTGGCCGTGGAACCGTTGGCGGACCAGGAGGACGAGCCCGCCGAACCCGAGCCCGAGACCGTGTTCGTCTCGCGCTCCGGCCTGGTCACCGGGACCACGACGCCGAGCGACCCCGAACCGGTCGCGGAAGCCGCGGCCGAGCCGGTGGCCGAGGCCGAAAAGGTGGTGGAGGTCGAGGTTCCGGAGGTCGTGGACGCCGAGTCGGAACCCGTAGCCGTCGCGGAGGTCCAGTCCTACGAGGTCGACCTCGCGGTCGTGGCGTCGATCGTGCCGGAGCAGGGGCCCGCAGCACCGGTGGTCGAGGCCGACCCGATCGCCGAAGCCGCCCCGATCGCTGAAGCCGAGCCGGAGATGATCGCTTCAGCCGAGCCCGAGCCCGAACCCGCGGCCGAACTGCCCGTCGACCCCGCCGTCGCGGTCGAACCGCCTTCCGAGCCCGAGGTCGTGGACGTCCCGGTCACGTCCGCGGAGACGTCGGTCGAAGCGGAGTCCGCGGAAACCCAGCCCGCCCAAGGCGTTGAGGCCGTGGCGGACCGTGCTGTGGCGGACCCTGCCGTGGAGTCCGAGACCGTCGTGCTCCCGTCGCAGGCGTTCAGCCTCGAGCCCACGACGGTCGTCCCGAAACAGCAGCTCCAACTGCCCGACTCCGAGTTCCGCCAGCGCTACCTGCGCACGTTCGAGGCCGCTCGCCGCAGGTCGAACCACTAGCGCTTCTTGAAGCGGCGCAACAACTGCTGGGCCTGGGCCCGCTTCTGCGGGTCCTTGGCCATCCGCTTGGCCTGCTCCGTCATCCGACGGCCCTGCGGGCTGCGGACGTAGGCGGCGATCTTGCTGAACAGCGAGGCCATGGGGTCCTCCAAAGGGGTTTGTCCCTTTATGTCCCCTTCGCCAGCGGTCCTCAAACCTAGACGGGGGAAATGCTCACCCCGATGGCTCCTGGTCCGACGTGCGCCCCGATCGCCGAACTCACCTGCGTGACCATGAACTTCCGCCCGCCGGGGATCTTCTTGCGCAGCCGTCGCATGACGTCGTGCGCCCGGTCCTCGGCGGCGAAGTGCTCGACCGCCACGTCCACCCGTTCCTCGCCCGCCCTCTTCGCCGCGACCTCCACGATCCGCCGCAGCGCCCGGTCGGTGCCCAGCACCTTCTCCAACGGCGTGATCTGCCCGTTCGTCATGGTCAGCAGGGGTTTCATCGACAGCGCGGTGCCGAGCACCGCCACCGCCGGGCTGATCCGGCCACCGCGTTTGAGGTACTCCAGGGTGTCCACGTAGATCAGCTCCGACCCCCGCGAGAAGCTGTGCCGCGCCGCCCCGATGACCTTCCGGGCGTCACCGCCGCGCGCGGCCGCCTCGGCGGCGGCCAGCACGGCGTACCCGAGGCTCATCCCGCACGTCCCCGTGTCCACGACGTGCACGGGCACCCGGACCTGCTTGGCCGCGTTGGTCGCGGTGTCGACGGTGCCGGACAGCCTCGACGACACGTGGATCGACACCACGGCTTCCGCGCCCGCCGCGCCCGCGTCGGCGAACGCCCAGTAGAACGCGCCGGGGTCCGGCGGGACGGTGGTGACCGAGAGGGGGCCGCGCATCGCCTTGACCATGGTCGGAACGGGGATTCTCGACTCGTCGTCGACCTGGTCGCCGATCCGCACCTGGATCTGGGCGACGGTGATGCCGAGTTCGGCCGTCAACGCCGGTGGGAGGCACGCGGTGGAGTCGGTGACTATGGCGACACGCCGATACATGTAATCGGACCCTAGCTTCCCTAATGGAGTAGTGGTCGGCATCTGCCTCTTGACCGATCTAGATCGGCGTTCCCACCACCGTGAGTACCGTCACGCTTGCCAGGTGCTTGCTCTCGTTTGCACCACGGCTACTCGTGGGTAACATGATGGTGGTCGACACCACCATGCCAACGCGGCGAGGACATGGCAGGGTCGCGTTAACCCGGCGACCTGTGCGCCTCCCAGCAGTCGCCACGTCACGTCGCCGCCCGTCCGCAGGAGGTCGAAGAGGACCTATGAACATTGTCGTCCTGGTCAAGCAGGTGCCTGACACCTGGTCCGAGCGCAAGCTCACCGATGCCGACCACACCCTTGACCGCGAGTCCGCGGACGCCGTGCTCGACGAGATCAACGAACGTGCGGTCGAGGAGGCGCTGCTGCTCAAGGAAGCCCACGGCGGCGAGGTCACCGTCATCGCCATGGGTCCCGGCCGCGCCACCGACGCCATCCGCAAGGCGCTCTCCATGGGCGCCGACAAGGCGGTGCACGTCTCGGACGAGGCCCTGCACGGTTCGGACGTCATCGCCACCGCCAAGGTGCTCGCGAAGGCGATCGGCACCGTCGAGGGCTTCGACCTCGTCATCGCGGGCAACGAGGCCACCGACGGCCGCGCGGGCGCCATCCCGGCGATCCTCGCGGAACTGCTCGGTCTGCCGCAGGTCACGCAGCTGCGCAAGCTCACGGTCGAGGGGTCGACCGTCAAGGGCGAGCGCGAGACCGAGGAAGGCGTCGCGCACCTCGAAGCGACCCTGCCCGCGGTCGTCAGCGTCACCGAGAAGATCAACGAGCCGCGGTACCCGTCCTTCAAGGGCATCATGGCCGCGAAGAAGAAGCCCGTGACCACGTTGACCGTCGCCGACCTCGGTGTCGACACGGGCGAGGTCGGCCTCGGCGGTGCCTGGTCCAGCGTGATCGAGGCGTCCCCGAAGCCCCCGCGCAGCGCGGGCCAGCGCATCGAGGACGAGGGTGTCGGCGGCTCGAAGATCGCCGAGTTCCTCGTCGGCCAGAAGCTCATCTGAAGGCGAGGGATCACACATGTCTGAGGTACTCGTCCTCGTCGACCACGTCGACGGCGACGTCAAGAAGGTCACCTTCGAGCTGCTCTCCGCCGCCCGCCGCCTCGGTGAGCCGTCCGCGGTCGTCGTGGCCGCTCCCGGCACCGCGACGAAGGTCCGCGAGTCGCTCGGCCGCTACGGCGCGGCCAAGGTCTACGCGGTGGAGTCGGACGACGCGGTGAACCACTTGGTCACCCCGAAGGTCGACGCGCTCGCGACCATCACGGGCACCGCGTCCCCGGCCGCGATCCTGGTCTCGGCCACGATCGAGGGCAAGGAAGTGGCGGGCCGCCTGGCCGCCCGCCTCGGCTCGGGCCTGCTGGTCGACGTCGTCGACATCGACGAGGACGGCACCGGCACGCAGTCGATCTTCGGCGGCGCGTTCGTGGTCAAGTCGAAGGTCTCCACCGGCATCCCGGTCATCACGGTCCGTCCGGGCGGCGTGGAAGCGTCGGAAGCGGAAGGCGCGGCGGCCGAGGAGACCGTCGAGGTCCCGGCGTCCAGCACGTCCGTCACGAAGGTGACCGGCCGCGAGCAGATCGTCGGCGGCGACCGTCCGGAACTCACGGAGGCCTCGGTAGTCGTCTCCGGCGGCCGTGGTGTCGGTTCGGCCGAGAGCTTCGAGGTGGTGGAGAAGCTGGCGGACAGCCTGGGCGCGGCGGTAGGCGCTTCCCGCGCGGCCGTCGACTCCGGCTACTACCCCCACCAGTTCCAGGTGGGCCAGACCGGCAAGACCGTGTCGCCCCAGCTGTACATCGCCCTGGGCATCTCCGGCGCGATCCAGCACCGGGCAGGCATGCAGACGTCGAAGACGATCATCGCGGTGAACAAGGACAACGAGGCCCCGATCTTCGAAATCGCGGACTTCGGCGTGGTGGGCGACCTCTTCAACGTCGCCCCCCAACTGACCGAGGAAGTCTCGAAGCGCAAGGGCTAAACGCACAACCACTCCCACCACACTCCCGCCCGGCCCACGTCCCCCGTGGGCCGGGCGGAAGTGTTTTGCCGGGGCAACTATTCGGCGTAGCTGGGGTTGGGCTAGCGCGGACACTCTCAAGCTCGGCAGAGGTGTTTTAAAAAGCAGCCCTGCCTTACGGGCCCCGTACCAAAAACGGGAGCACGCAACCTGGACGACACCCAGACCCCCGCCGCCACCCCGATCCTAAGCGCAGTTCGTGCTTTTCAAAGTTTGTCAAGGCGTCTTTCCAGCCTTGACAAACTTTGAAAAGCATCGAAATAATTTGCG
>NZ_JBHYHC010000078.1:37102-42198 GCF_042738955.1 Umezawaea sp. NPDC059074 | reverse complement strand
GCCGCCGTCACGCCGGTGATCACCACCGGGTTCCACCAGTTGGGCGCGCTGTCCGGTCGGGTCGACGACCCGGCGGGCGCGTCCCGTCCGTTCGCCGCCGACCGCGACGGGTTCGTCATCGCCGAGGGTTCGGGGGTGCTCGTCCTGGAACGCGCCGAGGACGCCGAGGCGCGCGGGCGGCGCTCGTACGCGGACCTCGTGGGCGCCCGCCCCCGACGGCCGGGGAGCGGAGGCGGCGTTGCGCACCGCGCTGGCCGACGAGGGCCTCGCCCCGTCGGACGTCGACCACGTCAACGCGCACGGCACCTCCACGCCGAAGAACGACGAGGTCGAGGTCGCCGCCATCGCCCGCGTGCTGCCGCACGGCCCGAGCGTCACGTCCGCGAAGGGCGTGCTCGGCCACACCCTCGGCGCGGCGGGCGCGATCGAGGCCGCGCTCACGGCGCTGACCCTGCGGCACGGCGTCGTGCCGCCGATCGTGAACCTGGCGTCGACGGCGTTCCCGCTCGACTGCGTCGTCGGGGCGGAACGCCGCCAGGCGGTCCGGGTCGTCGCGAGCCACTCGTTCGGCTTCGGCGGGCACAACGTCGTGCTGGTCTTCACCGCCGGGAGGGCCTCGTGACCGTGCACAGCGCCATCGCGCACGCCGCCGTCCACGTCCCCGCGGGCCGCCAGACCGTCGCGGAGGCCGAGGACCGGTTCCGCGCGGACAACCCCGACATCGCCATGTCCCGCGGCGTCCTGCACCACATGTACGGCCTCCGCGAGCGCACCGTCGCGGCGCACGAGGACCAGCCGTCCGACCTCGCCGCCCGCGCGGCGAGGACCCTGCTCGACCAGCACGGCACCGACCCGCTCGACGTGGACCTGTTGGTGTACACCGGAATCCTCGCCGACATGGAGGAACCGGCCACCGCGCACGTCGTCGCCGACAAGCTCGGCGTCCGCGCGCGGGTGTTCGACCTGAAGAACGCCTGCAACGGCGTCCTCAACGGGATCGAGGTCGCCGACGCGTTCGTCCGGGCCGGGCAGTACCGCCGGGTGCTGGTCGTGTCGGCCGAGGTCAGCACACGGGAGTCCCGCCGCGCGCTGGAGGACCCGAAGGACGTCCTGACCGCGTTGCCGAGCCTGAGCACCGGCGACATGGGCTCGGCCGTCCTGGTGGAGGCCCGTGACCGGCCGGGGATCCTGGGGTCGCGGTTCTTCGCGAACTCGTGGGGCTGGGAGGCCGCGACGCTGCCCAACCCGTACGCGAACCACCGCACCCTGGGGCACCTGCGGATCGACTCGGCGAAGCTCGTGGCGTCGTTCGACGGCATGGCGGACCGGCTGGAGCGGGCGATGGTCGAGATCGGCGTCAAGCCGGGAGACCTCGACCTCGCGTGCGTGCACCAGCCGTCGGTGGCGTTCACCAGGCTCGCCTGCGAGTGGGCGGGCGTGACGGCGGACCAGGTCGTGCCCACGTTCGCCGACCACGGCAACGTCGCCACGAACACCATCCCGCTCCAGCTCGCGCTGGCGCTGGAGACGGGCAGGTTGCGTCGGGGCGACCTGGTGGGCCTGTTCGGCTTCGCCAGGGACGGCCGGGAGAACCTGTTCGGCACGCTCGCGCACCACCCGCCGCTGGCCTACGCGTGGCTCGGCCTGGTCCGGCTGCTCACGCACGAGGGGCTGCTGCCCGCACGCACGCGGGAGCTGGCCGTGCTGCGGACGTCGCACCGGCTCGGGTCCGCGTACGTGTGGGCCCGGCACGCCGAGCACGCCCGGACGACCGGGCTGGACGCCGCCGAGACCGCCGCGGTGGGTGCTCCGCTCGCCGGGCACCCGTGGTCGCCCGCCGACCGCGTGGTGCTGGAGGCGGTGGACGAACTGGTCGCGGACGCCGATCTGTCCGACGACGTCTGGGATCGGCTGTCGGCCGTGCTGGACGAGCCGCGGGTCGTCGAGCTGCTGATGGTCGTCGGGCAGTGCACGACCGCGGGCATGACGTTGCGCGCGCTGCGCACCCCGACAGGAGGAACGCCGTGATCACCGAGGAGGTCACCGCGCTGCCCGGCGCGTACGGGGAGTGCCCGTTCGACCCGCCGCCGGTCTACCGGCGGGCCGCCGAGAGCGGGCCGATCAGCAGGGCCGTGCTGCCGGACGGGTCGCCGTGCTGGCTGGTCACCGGGTACCACGAGGTCCGCGCCGTGCTCGCCGACCAGCGGTTCAGCGCGGACGCCCGGCGGCAGGGGTTCCCGTTCCTGTCGCCGACGCAGCGCGAGCTGGCGACGGCGACCCCGAGCTTCATCCGGATGGACGACCCGGAGCACGCCCGGCTCCGCCGGATGGTCAGCCGGGACTTCCTGGTGAAGCGGGTCGAGGAGCTGCGGCCGGACATCCAGCGGATCGTGGACCGGGCGATCGACCGCATGGTCGAGCGCGGCGCGCCCGCGGACCTGGTCGCCGACTTCGCCCAGCCGATCCCGTCGCTGGTCATCTGCCTGCTGCTGGGGGTGCCGTTCGACGACCACGACTACTTCCAGTCGTTGAGCGCGACCCTGCTGGACAACACCATCACGGCCGAGCAGGCGACGGCGGCGCACCGCGAGCTGATGGCGTACCTGGCCGGGCTCGCCGAGCGCAAGCGGAGCGAGCCGGGCGACGACGTCCTGAGCAGGCTGGTGGCGCGGGACGACCTCAGCGCGGCCGAGACGGCGTCGATGGGGTTCATGCTCCTGGTCACCGGGCACGAGACCACGGCGAACCAGACCGCGATGGCCGTGCGGGTCCTGCTGGACCGGCCCGACCAGGTGGCACGGCTGCTGTCCGGACCGGCGGCCACGCAGCAGGGAGTGGAGGAGCTGTTGCGGCACCTCACGCTGGTCCACCTGGGCCTGTCGAGAGTCGCGACCGAGGACCTGGAGGTCGGCGGCACCCTGGTGCGCGCGGGCGAGGGCCTGATCTGCATGCTCTCCACGGCCAACCGCGACACCGAGCTGGTCGGCTCGGGGGAGTGCGAGCTGGACGTGGGGCGCGACGCCACGCGGCACGTGGCGTTTGGCCACGGTACGCACCTGTGCCTCGGTCAGGCGTTGGCGCGGGCCGAACTCCAGATCGCGCTGGAGACCCTGTTCCGGCGGCTGCCGGGGTTGCGGCCCGCGGCGCCGGACCTCGAGTACACCGCTGAGAAGATCGTGTACGGGCTTCGGTCCCTGCCCGTGACGTGGTGAGCGGTCACCGGGTGGCGTGCTCGCGCCACCCGGTGACGGCGAACACCGCGCAGGACCCCAAACCCAGGCAGGACAACAGGATCGCGGCGTCACCCGCGGCGAGGACCAGGGCGCTCACGGCGCTCGCCGCGGTGAACCCGACGGCTCCCCAGGAGTACAGGACGGAGAACCCGGCGGACCACGAGTCCGCCGGGAGGGCGTCCATGACCGTGAGGCTGCGGGCGGTGCTCGCGGCGGCCTGGAAGAAACCCGCGCACGCGACGAGGGCGACCGTGGCGACGGCCGAGCCCACCAGACCGACCGCCGCGACGACCAGGCCGAACAGCGACGCGAGGACCAGGGTGTGCCCGAGCGCGCGGCCGGGCCAGCGGCGCAGGCCGTAGACGAAGCCGCCGACGATGCTGGTGACGGCCAGCGCGGAGAGCGCGACCCCCGCCCACTCCGGCGGGCCGCCGCGGTGCTCCACGACGCTGGGCAGCGTCACCTCCACCGCGGCCTGCATCGCCAGCACGACCGTGACGACGATCGCCGACGGCCACAGCGCACGCGTGAGCCGCTGTCCCGGCTTGGGACGCGATACGCCGTCCTCCAAGGACTCCGGGAGCTTCGGCACGACGGCCACGGTGACCAGCAGGGCTCCGGCGACGGCCAGCAGGGCCAGGTCGGCGCTGCCCGCGACGAGCGCGGCGCCCGCCAGCGCCGGACCGGCGATCTGGCACACCTGGTTCACCACCACGTCCAGCGCCACCGCGCTCTCGCGTCCGTCCGGGGCGGACTTCACCAGCAGCGTGCGGAGTCCGCCGAAGGTCCCGCTCGCCACGCCGCCACCGAGCGCCGCCACGGCCGCCGCGACGACCGGCGCGCCGAACCGGAGGGCCACGACCACCCCGACCAGTGCCACCGCCTCGACCACGGCCACCAGCGCGAGTTCCCTTCGCAGCGGGCGGTGCTGGAACCGAGCGCCCATCCGCGGGGCGGCGACGGCCTCGCCCGCGGCGTAGGCCCCGGCGATGACGGCTCCCCACGCGTACGTGCCCGTGTGCTCCCGCGCCGCGAACACGAACGCCAGGGGAACCGTGCACACGGCGAGGCGGGTGGACACCGTGGTGACCAGCCACCACCACGTGGGGGAGCGGGTCAGCAGTGCTCGGTATCCGGCCATCGTCACCTCGGCGTCGGCGCGTGCGTGCCGGACTCTACTCGGCGTGATCATGGATCCGGTGACTTTGTGAATTCTTCGGGCACCCTGCGTGACCGGTCCGGCTATGCTGAAGGCGGTACGGGTGATCGTTTCTTGGGTGGGGAAAGAGTGGTTCGCGGGATATTTCACGGTTGCCAGGAACTCTGGTATCAGTGCTGGTAGATCGGTCGCCGAAGGGGTTTTATCACCGAATTCGGGTACGTGATTCGTGGTGAAACATTGACTTGGACCTTTTTTGGCGAACGCGGCGTTCGGCGTAGTAATAGGTCCGTCTCATGTCGATATTCGAATCGCGAATGCCGAGCAGGGATTTGGTGCGTGATGCCGAAGCGATTAAGAGGTCCGCCGTAACAAGACTGGGGGAGACGCCGGTGGCCCGACGAGGCCGGGCCGACGTTCTGGAAGCGCTTTCCCGCTCGTGGTCTGCCGGGCGGGTCCGTGGTGCTGTGTGGAGGTTTCAGGGTCATGTCGAGCCGGATCGCCGGGTGCTCCCGATTAGCCGTCGTGGGGAGGGGCGTTCGCCGCACGCATGTGCGGACCGCACCACCTCGACAGCGCTGATCCCGGCGCGCGCCCGCCCCCGCGCGGGCCGCCCGGGCCCGCCCCCCAACAAAACCGCCGGCCGCTGGTTGAAACCGAACACCGCCCCCCCGGCGGGACCGCCACACGACGCCGCAGAGAGG
>NZ_JBHYHC010000078.1:34583-37092 GCF_042738955.1 Umezawaea sp. NPDC059074 | reverse complement strand
TCACCCGGGCGCGGGCGCCACCGGGGGGGGCGGCGCGCGCGGCCACCACGAACTCCGGAGCGAGCGATGGACTACCGCGTACTCGGCCCCCTCGAGGTGAGCCACGACGGAGCCGCTGTCGAGGTCAGCGGGACGCGCCAGCTGACGGTCCTCGCCCTGCTCCTGGTGGAGGCCAACCGGATCGTGCCCGTCGACCGGCTCGTGGACGGCGTGTGGAACGAGACGCCGCCCGCCACCAGCCGCAGCCAGATCCACATCTGCATCTCCTCGCTGCGGCGGCAGCTCTCCGGCGGTCGGGACGTCGTCGACACCTGCGCCCCCGGCTACCGGCTGCGGGTGGCCGACGGTGAACTGGACCTGCACGCGTTCGAGGCGCACGTGGCCACGGCCCACGCCGCGGTCGCGGACGGCGTTCCCCGCCGGGCGGTCACCGCGTTGCGCTCGGCGCTGGCGCTGTGGCGCGGGCCCGCGCTCGCCGGTGTCGGCAGCCAACTCCTCCGGCGCGTGGCGGCCGCGCTCGACGACAAGCGGCTCGCCGTGCACGAGGAGTGCCTGGAACTCGAACTGGCCCACGGCCTGGGAGCCCCGCACGAGCTGGTCGGCGAGCTGACCGGCCTGGTCGCCGCGCGCCCCCGCCGGGAACGGCTGCTCGCGCTGCTGATGACGGCCCTCTACCGGGTGGGGCGGCAGGCCGAGGCGCTGGAGGAGTACCGCAAGGCCCGCGCGCGGTTCATCGGCGAACTGGGCATCGAGCCCGGCGAGGACCTCAGCGCCCTCTACCAGCGCATCCTCGTGCACGACCCGGCGTTGTCCCGCCCGCAGGCGCCGCGGCCCGCCCAGGTCCGCAGCCGCGGTCCACGCCGCCTCCCGGCCGACATCGTGGACTTCACCGGGCGGCGGCGGAGCCTCGAACGCCTCCTGGAGGTGTCCGAGCCGCACGACGGCACCGCCGTGCCCACGGTCGTGGTGACCGGCCGGGGCGGCGTCGGCAAGACCACCCTGGCCGTGCACGCCGGGCACCGGCTCACCCCGGAGTTCCCGGACGGCCAGCTCTTCGCCCGGCTGTCGCACGACGGCGTTCCGGAGAAGCCCCACGACATCCTCGGGCGGTTCCTGCGCGCGTACGGCTTCGCCGACCAGGACATCCCGGACGGCATGGAGGAGCGGGCCGAGACCTACCGCGACCACATGGCGGACCGCCGCGTCCTGGTCGTGCTCGACGACGCGGTGTCGGAGAGCCAGGTGTTCCCGCTGCTGCCGGGCACCTCGCTGTCGAGGGTGATCGTCACGTCCCGCAAGCCGCTCGCCGCGCTCCCCGCCGCCGCCCGCGTCCGCCTGACCCCGTTCACCGAGGGCAGCGCGCTGGAGCTGGCGGCGCGCATCGCCGGGCGTGCCCGGATCGACGCCGACCGGGACGCCGCGGTCGCGTTGAACGAGGCGTGCGGGTACCTGCCGCTGGCCTTGAGGCTGGCGGCCGTCCGGCTGGCGTCGCATCCACATTGGACGGTCGCGGACATGATCTCCCGGCTGGACAGCGGATCGGGCTGGCTGGACGACCTGGAGGACCAGACCGGCGTGCACCCGGCGTACGCGGGACTGAGCGGCGAGGCCCGTCGGCTGTTCCGGCTGCTGCCGCTCGTCGAGGCGGCGGACTTCGCGTCCTGGGTCGGGGCTCCGCTGCTGGACGTGAGCGTGGCGCGCTCGGAGGCCCTGCTGGACGAACTCGCCGACGCGGACCTCGTCGTGGTCCGCCCGCACGTGGACGGGACGCGCTACTGGATCCCCGGCTGGATCCTCGCCTACGCGCGCCGCCGTCAGGCGGAGGAGGACGAGGAGTCGCTGCGCAAGGCCTTCGAACGCCTGCTGGGCGCGCTGCTGCACCTGTCGGAACGCGCCCACCAGGTCCAGGGCGGCCACCACCTGCAACTGGCGGGCAACGGGGCCAGCCGGTGGGAACTGCCGTCACCGCTGGTGGAACGCCTGATCGCCGACTCGGAGGGCTGGTACTCCCGCGAGCGCTCGTGGGTGCTGACTGCCGTCCGTCAGGCCACCACCGCGGGCTTCGCCGAACACGCCTGGGGCCTGGCGATGTGCACCGTCACGTTCGCCGAGACCGCCCCGACGTCCGGCAGGCGTTGCGCCACCGACCGCCACGTCGGCTTCGTCCCCCTGCCGAGGGCGGCCGACACCCGCTGAACCACGACGGCTCGGCCTCCGGCCCGGCTGACCTCGCCGGGGGAGACCGAGCCGGAACGGGGTCGGTCAGTCCTGCGCCGGTCAGTCCTGGGCAGCCGCCACGGCCTGTGCGCCCAGGACCGAGTGCAGCAGGACGTTCGCGCCGTGCACCAGGTCGTGGGGAGCGGTGTCCTCGCCGGGCGCGTGGCTGATGCCCCTCTTGCTGGGGACGAAGATCATGCCGATCGGGGCCACCAGCGCGACGATCTGGGCGTCGTGGCCCGCACCGCTGGGCATGGTCTGGTGTTCCAGGCCCACGGTGTCGGCCGCGACG
>NZ_JBHYHC010000078.1:0-34573 GCF_042738955.1 Umezawaea sp. NPDC059074 | reverse complement strand
GGGCGGGCGCGGTGGAGACCGACTTCGACCGCATGGAGGCGCGGACGTCGATGTCGCAGCCCGAGGCCGCCGCCACCCGCGCGCACTCGGCGCGGACGGCCGCCTCGCCGCGCACGAGCTTGCCGGGGTCGGTGTCGCGGACCTCCACCGTCATCCGGACCGTGCCGGTGATGGTGTTGGTGACGTTGGGGTGGGCCACCAGGTAGCCCGTGGTGGCCGTGGCGCAGACGGCGTGCTCGGTCGCGACGCGCTCCACGCCGAGGATGATCTCGGCGGCGGCGACCATCGCGTCACGGCGGTCGGCCATGGGGGTCGTGCCCGCGTGCTGGGCCTCGCCCAGGACGTCGATGTCGAGGATCGTGCGGCCGACGATGCCGTTCACGACGCCGATCGGGATTCCCAGGCGTTCCAGCGACGGGCCCTGCTCGATGTGGAGTTCCAGGTAGGCGGCGATGGACCCCTCCGGCCACGCGGCTTCCTGGAGGCGTTCGGGTGAGCCGCCCGCCTGGGCGAGGTACGCGCTGACCGGTTGGCCGGACCGGTCCTCGGCGGCGAGGCCGTCCTCCAGCGAGCCGCACAGCGCGCGGGAACCCCAGAACGGGGTCTGGATCAGCGCGCCCTCCTCGTTGGCGAAGGCGACCGCGACCATCTCGACGGGCAGGTCGACGTCGTGCGAGTGCAGGACCTCCAGCACCTCCAGCGCGGCGATCACGCCGTAGGCGCCGTCCAGCCGCCCGCCCTGCACCACGGTGTCCACGTGGGACCCGACCAGCAGCACGGGGTCGGCTCCCCGGCGGGCGTTCGGGCGGCGGATCAGCAGGTTGCCCGCGGGGTCGGTCTCGGTCTCCAGGCCCGACTCGCCGCAGAGGTCGCGCAGGTAGGCCATCGCCGCGTTCTCCTGGGCGCTGAGCCCCAGCCTGGTGATCCCGCCCGCGGGGTCGGCCCCGATCTTGCCCAGTTCCTCCAGGCGGCCGAGGAGCCGCTCACCGTCGACCCTGAGCCCGGCGTGGGCCTCCAGGAACCCCTCGACCGGTCCGCGTGCCTGGAGATTCTGCTTGGGCATGGCTCTTCCTCCCGTTCGCCGGGCGAGCGCCTGGCGGGACAGCGCAGACATGTCCTCGGTCTGCCGGACGCCTTGGATTGTGGGCCGCCACGCTTTTTCGCAGCCATTGTCCGGCTATCGTTTTCGGTCCGGCTATTTGCGGTGCTATTGCGGGGCTATCGCCCGTCCATCGTTTCCCCTTTGGCTTCGGCAAGCCGGTTGACCTGCTCAATTGAGCCTCCCTAGTGTTCGGCTCGACCCCCTGGTGAGAACGGCCGGATCAGCTGGATCGGCAGGAAAGGGAATTCACATGGGAAGCCTCCACAAGGACAGGCAGATTCCTGCCCCTGCGGTTCTGCGCCCCCGTCCCGCCGAACGGGGGCCGCTCTCCTACGGGCAGCAGCGGCTGTGGTTCCTCGACCGCTGGCTCGCCGGCAGCCCGGTGTACAACATGCCGATCACGCTGCGGGTGACCGGCCCGGTGGACGCCGACCGGCTCGCCGCCGCGGTCGTCGCCACGGCCGCCCGCCACGACGTGCTGTTCACCGTCGTGGAGGAAGGCCCGGACGGTCCCCGCCAGCGGGTGTCGGACGTGCGGGACCTGGACTGCCCGGTCGTCGAGGTGTCGGAGGCCGAGGCGCGGCGGGCGATCGAGGAGGACGCCCGGCGGCCGTTCGACCTCGCCAAGGGGCCGATGCTGCGCGCCCACCTCTTCCGGGTAGCCGACGACGCGCACTGGCTCCAGCTGACGTTCCACCACATCGCCTGCGACGGCTGGTCGCTGGACGTCTTCCAGCGGCAGCTCACCGAGGCCTACCGGACCGGCGCCGCGGCGCCCGACGCCGCGGAGATCCGGTACGCCGACTACGCGCTCTGGCAGCGCGACGCGATGGAGACCCCCTCCGCGGCCCGGTCGCTGGAGGCGTGGACCCGCGCGCTCGACGGCGCGCCCGCCGTGCTGGACCTCGGCGCCGACCGCCCCCGCCCGGCCGAGTTGACCTACCGCGGCCGCACCGACCACTTCACCCTGACCGACGTCCCCCTCGCGGAGCTGGAGAAGTTCGCCGCCGACGCGGGTGTCACGCCGTACGTGGCGCTGGTCGCCGCCTTCCAGGCCCTCGTCGCCCGGCACTCCGGCGGCGACGACGTCGTGCTCGGCTCCCCGACGGCGGGCCGCGGTCCCTCGGCGCTGGACGAGATGGTCGGCTTCTTCGCCGACTCGCTGGTCGTCCGCACCAGCCTGGCCGACGACCCCACGTTCCGCGAGCTGGTCACCCGCACCCGCGCGTCCGTCCTGGACGCCCTGTCGCGCAGCCGGATGCCGTTCGACTTGGCGGTCAACCACCTGCACCCGGAGCGCAACCTCGGCTACAGCCCCGTCGTCCAGGTCGCGTTCGGCCTGCACGAGGACGGCGACGTCGGCGTGCTGGACGAGGGCGTCACCGTCGAGCGCTCCGCCGTGTCCACCGGCACCGCGAAGTACGACCTCACGTGGTCCGTCTTCCGCGGGGCCGAGGGGCTCCGGCTGGAGGTCGAGTACTCGACCGACCTGTTCGACGCCGAGACCGTGCGGGCGTTCGTCGACCACTGGCAGACCCTGCTCGGCCGGGTCGCCGTCGACCCCGACCTGCGGGTGAGCGAGATCGACCTGCGGTCCGCCGACGAGGTCGGGCTGGTGGCGACGTGGTCCGGCGTGGAGGACGCGCTCCCGGTCGGGACCGTGCACGACCTGGTCGCGCGGAGCGCCGCCGACCGGGCGGACGCGGTGGCGCTGTCCGGCGACGGGGTGGCGTGGACCTACGGCGAGCTGGAGCGGCGGGCCTCGGCGCTGGCGCTGCGGCTGCGCGCGCTGGGCGTCGGACCGGAGGTCTGCGTCGGCGTGTGCCTGACGCGGTCGCCGGACATGGTGGTGGCGTGCCTCGCGGTGCTGAAGGCGGGCGGCGTGTACGTGCCGCTGGACACGGCGTTCCCCGCCGACCGCATGGCGTTCATGCTCGACGAGGTCGGCGCGAAGACGGTCCTCGTGCACCGGGAGACCGCGACCGCCGTTCCCGAGGGCCCGTGGCAGTTCGTCGACGTCGAGGAAGCCGACCACGGCGTGGGCGTGGACGACGACCCGCTGCCCGTCGTGCACCCCGACAACGGCTGCTACGTCATCTTCACGTCCGGGTCGACCGGGCGGCCCAAGGGCACCACGATCACCCACCGCAACGTCACGCGGCTCATCGCCGGTGTCCGGGAGAACCTGCCGTTCGGGCAGGACGACGTGTGGACCCTGTTCCACAGCTTCGCGTTCGACTTCTCCGTCTGGGAGATGTGGGGCGCGCTGACCACGGGCGGTCGCCTGGTCGTGGTGCCGTACGCGACCAGTCGGGACGTGGAGGCGTTCTACACGCTGGTGCGCGACGAGGCCGTCACGATCCTGAGCCAGACGCCGTCGGCGTTCCGCCAGTTCGAGACCGCAGACGAGCAGGCGGCGGGTGACCTGGCCCTGCGCGCCGTCGTGTTCGGCGGCGAGGCCCTGCACCGGCCCTCCGTGCGCCGCTGGGCCTCGCGCCACGGCTATGCCGCGCCGCTGCTGGTGAACATGTACGGCATCACCGAGACCACCGTCCACGTCACGTACCTGGAACTCGGCGAGCGGGACCTGGACCGCGAGCTGAGCCAGATCGGCCGCCCCCTGCCCGACCTGAGCGTGCACGTGCTCGACGCGCACGGCCGTCCCTGCCCGATCGGGGTGACCGGCGAGATCCACGTCGGCGGCGCCGGGCTCGCCCGCGGCTACACCGGGCTGCCGGGGCTGACCGCGCAGCGGTTCGTGCCCGACCACACCGGCCGTCGCCTCTACCGCAGCGGCGACCTCGGCCGCTGGACCTCGCACGGCGGGCTGGAGTACGTCGGCCGCGCCGACGCGCAGGTGAAGATCCGCGGCTACCGCATCGAGACCGGCGAGGTCGAGGCCGTGCTGGGGACGCACCCCGGCCTGCTGGAGGCGACCGTCATCGCGCGGACCGGGCCTGACGGCCAGGCCGACCTGGCCGGGTACCTGGTGCCCGACGGCGCGGCCCCGTCGACCGACGAGCTGCGGACGTGGCTGCGCAAGCGGCTGCCGGACTACATGGTGCCGCGGCACTTCGTCGTGCTGGACGCGCTGCCGCTGACCCCGCAGGGCAAGGTGGACCGCAAGGCCCTGCCCGAACCGGAGGCCGTCCGCCCCGAGCTGGCGCAGGAGTACGTGGCCCCGGTCGGCCCCACCGAGGAAGTCCTGGCAGGCATCTGGCAACGGGTGCTGGGCGTGGACCGGGTCGGGCGGCACGACAACTTCTTCGACCTGGGCGGCGACTCCATCCGCAGCATCCAGGTGCTCGGCCAGGCGCGGGGGAGCGGGCTGTCGTTCGACCTCCAAGACCTGTTCCGCAGCCCCACGACGGCCGAGCTGGCGACGGTCGTGGTGGAGGCCGCCGCACCCGAGGCGGCAGAACCCTTGGTGCGGCAGGCGTTCGCGATGGTGTCCGAAGAGGACCGCGCGCTGCTGCCGGAGGGACTGGTCGACGCCTACCCGATGGCGGAGCTCCAGGTCGGCATGGTCTACGAGATGGAGCTGAACCAGGAGCGCCGGGCCTACCACAACCTGGACGGGCTCCGGATCGTCGGACCGTTCGACGAGGAGCGGTTCCGCGACGCGACGGCACGGGTCATCGCCCGGCACCCCATCCTGCGGACCTCGTTCGACCTCAGCGGGTTCAGCGAGCCGATGCAGCTCGTGCACGAGACCGCGGAGATGCCGTTCACCGTCGCCGACCTGCGCCACCTCGACGAGGCGGCCAGGGACACCGCGCTGGACGAGTACGTGCTCTCCGAGCGGCGCAGGCCGTTCGACCACTCGCGGCCGTTGCTGCTGCGCTTCGCCCTGCACCGGCTGACCGACGAGTCGTTCCAGTGGACGATCACCGAGCACCACGCCATCTTCGACGGTTGGAGCCTGCACTCGACGATCTCCGAGATCGCCGAGGTCTACCAGCGGTTGCTGGCCGGTGAAGACCCCGTGCTGGTGCCGCCGGTGTCGGCCTACCGCGACTTCATCGCCGCGGAACGGGAGACCCTGGCGTCCGAGGAGAGCAGGCGCTTCTGGCTGGACCGCGTCAGCGACCGGCCGGACTGCCGCCTGCCCCGGTGGCCCGCCGACCGCCCGACCACGTTGACCGGCCGCGCCCAGGAGCACGAGTGGCGCGAGCACCACCCCGACCAGGGCTACGGCTCCGTCGAGACGCTGCTGCCGGACGACCTGTGCGACGGCCTGCGCGGCCTGGCGCGGGAGTGCTCCGTGCCGCTCAAGGCCGTGCTGCTGGTGGCGCACCTGAAGGTGATGAGCCTCGTCACGGGGTCGTCGGACCTGCTGGTCGGCCTCACCGCCAACGGACGGCTGGAGGAGGAGGGCGGCACCGAGGTGCGGGGCATGTTCCTCAACACCGTGCCGTTCCGCATCGAACTGCCCGACGGCAGCTGGCGCGACCTGGTGCGGGCCGTGTTCGAGACCGAGCGCGAGCTGCTGGAGCACCGCCGGTACCCGCTGGGCGCGTTGCAGCGCGAGGTCGGCGGCGAGCCGCTGTTCGAGGTGAACTTCGTCCACAACCACTTCCACGTGCTGGACAAGGCCTTCGGGCCCGGTCTGATGCGGATCGCGGACGAGAAGATCGACAGCTTCACCACGGACCGCGCCGAGCCGACCAACTTCCCGCTCAACGTCGGCGTGATCCGCAACCCGTACTCCAACCAACTGCTGTTCGGCATGGACTACCACACGGAAGTCCTGACCCCGGACCAGGTTCTGCTCTACCGCGACTACTACCTGCGCGTCATGCACGAGATGGTCGCCGATCCGGGCGCGAGGCACCGCTGGGTGCCGCTGCTCGGCGAGGACGAGCGCGGGCTGCTGGAGTCGTGGAACGCCAACGACGGCGAGGTGCCGCAGGTCCTCGTGCACCGGATGGTCGAGGACCGCGCCGCGGCCCAGCCGGACGCGGTGGCCGTGGAGTCGGGCGGGATCTCCCTGACCTACGGCGAGCTGAACGCGCGGGCGAACCGGTTGGCGCGGCGGCTGCGCGACCTCGGTGTCGGGCCGGACGTGCCGGTGGCGCTGTGCCAGGACCGGTCGCTGGGCATGATCACCAGCCTGCTCGCCGTGCTGAAGGCGGGCGGCGTCTACGTGCCGATCGAGCCCGAGTTCCCGGTGGACCGCATGGCGTACATGCTGCGCGAGGTCGACGCTCGGCTCGTGCTGGCGGCCCCGCACGTCGTCGACCGGGTGCCCGAGGGGCCGTGGCGGGTGCTGGTCGCGGACGACGAGCTGTGGACCGAGGGCGACGACGCGAACCTCGACGGCGGCGCGGAGCTGGACAACGGCTTCTACGTGATCTTCACGTCCGGGTCGACGGGCCTGCCCAAGGGCGTGGTGACCCGGCACCGCAACGTCACGGAACTGCTGCACGGCGGGGAGTTCCTCACGCTGAACCCGACCGACACCCTGCTCCAGCTCGCGCCGCTGTCCTTCGACAACTCCACGTTCGAGGTGTGGGCCCCGCTGGTGGGCGGCGCGCGGCTGGTGATGGCCCCTCCGGTGCAGTACGGGCCGCGGGAGATCGCCGAGTGGGTCGTCGAGTCCGGCGTGACGGTGCTGCACGCGACCGCGTCGCTGTTCGCGCTGCTGGTCGACCACGAGCCGCAGACGTTCGACGGCCTGCGCCGCTTCCTGACCGGCAGCGAGACCGTGTCGCCCGGCCACGTGGAACGCGTGCTGGAGCGCTGCCCGGACCTGGAGCTGGTGAACTGCTGGGGGCCGACGGAGACCACGACGTTCTCCGTGTGCGGCGTCTACCGGCGCGGGACCGTGCCCTCCGGCGCGCTGCCGCTGGGCTATCCGCTGGTCAACACCCAGGTGTGGGTGCTCGACCAGGCCGGGCTGCCGGTGCCGGTGGGGTCGCCGGGCGAGCTGTACGTGTCCGGCCCGTGCCTGGCGCGCGGGTACCTCGGCAAGCCGGGGCTGTCGGCCGAGCGCTTCGTGCCGCACCCGTTCCGCGCCGGGGAACGCCTATACCGCACGGGTGACCGGGGTCGCTGGTCGGTCGACGGCCGGGTGGAGTTCTTCGGCCGCACCGACCACATGGTCAAGGTGCGCGGCTACCGGGTGGAGCTGGGCGAGGTCGAGACGGCCCTGCGCGGGCACCCCGACGTGCGCGAGTGCGTGGTCGTGACGCGCGCCAACACCACGGCGGGCATCGACCTGGTGGGCTACGTGGTCGTCGACGGCGACGCCCCGACGTCCGGCGAGATGCGGACATGGCTCGGGCAGCGGTTGCCGAGCTACAAGGTGCCGCGGCTGTTCGTGTTCCTCGACGCCCTCCCGCTCACGCCGCGCGCCAAGATCGACCGGCGCGCGCTGCCGGAGCCGAAGGAGACGCGCGAGGACATCGCGGAGGAGTACGTGCCGCCGGTGGGCCCGGTGGAGGAACTGCTGGCCGGGATCTGGTCGAAGGTCTTGGACGTCGACCGGGTCGGGCGGCACGACAACTTCTTCGACCTGGGCGGCGACTCGATCCGCAGCATCCAGGTCGTGGGGCAGGCCCGGACGAAGGGCCTCGCCGTGGGCTTGCAGCAGCTCAACCAGCACCCGACGGTGCAGGCGCTGGGCGAGGTCGTCGGCGCGCCGAAGGCCGCGGAACCGGCGCCCGCCAAGGCTTCGCCGTTCGCGATGCTCTCGGAGCAGGACCGGCAGCGGCTCGGGCTGAGCCGATGACCAGAGCGGACGACGTGGTGCTCACGCAGGACCCGCCCCAGCTCGTCGACGCGTACCCCATGTCCGAACTCCAGGTCGGCATGGTCTACGAGATGGAACGCGACCCGGAACGGTTGCCGTACCACAACGTGCACACGCTGCGGGTCGCCGGAGCGTTCGACGAGCGGTGCTTCCGGCGAGCGGTCGCCGGGGCCGTGGCAAGGCACCCGGTCCTGCGCACGTCGTTCGCCCTGGTCGGGTTCAGCGAACCCATGCAGCTGGTCTACGACGCGGCCGAGGTCCCGCTGGTCGTGGTCGACCTGCGCGGGCTCGACGCCGCACCCGTGCTGGCGTCCTATGTGGACACCGAGCGGCGCACGCCGCTGGACGTCTCGGTCGCGCCGCTGTGCCGGATGGGCGTGCACGTGCTGTCCGACACCGCCTTCCACTGGACGTTCACCGAGCACCACTCGATCCTCGACGGCTGGAGCCTGGCCTCGCTCGTCTCGGAGATCACCGACGCCTACCGGCTCCTGCTCGCCGGTGGCGAGCCGGAGTTCACGCCCCCGCTGTCGACCTACCGGGACTACATCGCCGCCGAACGCGCGGCACTGGAATCCCCGGAGAGCACGGAGTTCTGGCGCGACCGGCTGGCCGAGCCGCCGGACGGCCGCCTGCCGCGCTGGCCCGCGGACCGGCCGGTGCTGCCCGCGGCCGAGCCCGTGGCGGGGGAGCGGCACACGCACGACGCGGAGCGCGGGTACGGCTCGCTGGTGACCCCGTTGCCCGCCGACCTGCCCGCTCGGCTGCGCGAGCTGGCCCGGTCGTGCCGGGTGCCGGTGAAGGCCGTGCTGCTGGCCGCGCACGTGAAGGCGATGAGCCTGGTCACCGGCTCGGCGGACGTCGTGGTCGGGCTGACGGCCAACGGACGGCTGGAGGAGGAGGGCGGGGCCGACGTGGTCGGCCTGTTCGTGAACACCCTGCCGTTCCGGGTGCGGACACCGGACGGCACCTGGCGCGACCTGATCCGCACGGTGTTCGACACCGAGAACGACCTGCTGCCGCACCGCCGCTACCCCATGGGCGCGTTGCAGCGCGAACTCGGCGGCGCGGCGCTGTTCGAGACGAACTTCGTCTACACCGACTTCCAGCAGATCCCCGCCGAGGGCGACGACGTGCCCGCAGGCGACGTGGCGCGCACGCACTTCGCGCTGGTCGCGGCGTTCGTCCGGCAGCCGGGCGGCGAGGGCCTGAACATGGAGGTCGAGTACGACGCGCGGGCGTTGGCCGCCGCCCAGGTGGCCCTGCTGCGCGGTTACCACCTGCGGGTGCTGGCCGAGATGGTGGCCGACCCGGACGCCGACCACCGGTGGGCGACGCTGCTCGGGGCCTCCGAGCGGGAGTTGCTGGAGTCGTGGAACGCCACGGCGGACGAGGTCCCGGCCACGCCCGTGCACCGGCTGGTCGAGGAGCGGGTGGCGCTCTCGCCGGACGCGGTGGCACTGGTGTCCGGCGCGGAGTCGCTGACCTACCGGGAGCTGAACGCGCGGGCGAACCGCCTGGCGCACCGGCTGCGCGACTTGGGCGTCGGCCCGGACGTCGCGGTCGGTGTGTGCGTGGACCGGTCGGTCGAGATGGTCGTCGGCTGGCTCGCGGTGCTCAAGGCGGGCGGCCTGTACGTGCCGCTCGACCCGGCCTTCCCGGCGTCCCGCCTGGAGTACATGCTCGACCGCGCCGCGGCCCCGCTGGTGCTCACCGTCGCGAGCACCGTCCCCGAGGGCCCGTGGCGGGTGCTGACCATCGAGGACCTGCCCGGCGACAGCGAGAACCCCGACGGCGGCGCGGGTCCGGACCACGGCGCCTACGTCATCTTCACGTCCGGGTCCACGGGCAGGCCCAAGGGCGTCGTGACCCGGCACCGCAACGTCACCGAGCTGCTGCACGGCGGCGACACGATGACCCTGCGCCCGGACGACACGCTGCTCCAGATCGCCTCGGCCTCCTTCGACGTGTCCACCTTCGAGGTGTGGGCGCCGCTGGTGGGCGGCGCGAGGCTCGTGCTCGCCCCCGCCGTGCGCTACGGGCCGCAGGAGATCGCCGAGTGGGTCGCCGAGTCGGGCGTGACGGTCCTGCACGCCACGGCGTCGCTGTTCGCGCTGCTGGTGGACCACGAGCCGCGGCTGTTCGACGGCCTGCGCCGGATCCTCACCGGCAGCGAGACGGTGTCGCCCGCGCACGTGGCGCGGATCCTGGAGCGCTGCCCGGACCTGGAGGTCGTCAACTGCTGGGGGCCGACGGAGACCACGACGTTCTCGGTGTGCGGCTCGTTCCGCCGCGGTGACGTGCCCGCGGGCCCGTTGCCGCTGGGCGTTCCGCTGGTCAACACCGAGGTGTGGGTGCTCGACGACGCGGGTCGCCCGGTGCCGGTGGGGTCACCGGGCGAGCTGTGCGTGTCCGGCCCGTGCCTGGCGCGCGGGTACCTCGGGCAGCCGGGGCTGACGGCGGAGCGCTTCCTGCCGCACCCGGTCCGGGCGGGCGAACGCCTGTACCGCACCGGCGACCTGGGCCGCTGGTCGCCGGACGGCCGGGTGGAGTTCCTCGGCCGCGTCGACCACATGGTCAAGGTGCGCGGGTTCCGCGTCGAACTCGGCGAGGTCGAGGCCGCCCTGCGCGACCACCCCGCCCTGCGCGACTGCGTCGTCGTGACCCGACCGAACTCCTCGGCGGGCGTGGACCTGGTGGCCTACCTCGTCGCGGACGGCGAAGCGCCGTCGACCGGCGAGGTGCGGGCGTGGCTGGGGGAGCGGCTGCCGAGCTACATGGTGCCGCGGCTGTTCGTGTTCCTCGACGTCCTGCCGCTCACCTCCAACGCGAAGGTGGACCGGCGCGCGCTGCCTGACCCCGACGAGGCCCGGCCGGACGTGGCGCAGGAGTTCGTGCCGCCGGTCGGCGCGATCGAGGAGCTGCTGGCCGGGATCTGGTCGCAGGTGCTCGGCGTGGACCGGGTCGGTAGGCACGACAACTTCTTTGACCTGGGCGGCGACTCCATCCGCAGCATCCAGGTCCTCGGCGAGGCGCGGGAGGCGGGCCTGACCGCCGGTCTCGCGACCATGCTGGCGAACCCGACCCCCGCTGGTCTGGCCGCCGCGCTGGAGGACGCCGTCGCGGCCACGCGGTCCGAGCCGTTCTCGGTGCTCGCCGCCGACGACCGCGCGCTGCTGCCGGACGGCCTGGAGGACGCCTACCCGATGGCGGAGCTCCAGGTCGGCATGGTCTACGAGATGGAGCGCGACCCGGAGCGCAGGCCGTACCACAACGTCCACACCCTGCGGCTGACCGGCGCGTTCGACGAGACCGCGTTCCGCGCCGCCCTCGCACGGGTCACCGCGCGGCACCCCGTCCTGCGGACCTCGTTCGCCATGAGCCGCTTCAGCGTGCCGGTGCAGCTCGTGCACCCGACGGCCGAGATCCCGCTGACCGTCGTCGACCTGCGCGGCACGGCGGACGCGCGGGCGGCCGTGGACGAGCACCTGGCCGTCGAGCGGCGCACCCCGCTGGACCTGACGGTCGCGCCGCTGTGCCGGATGACCGTCCACGTGCTGGCCGACGACGCCTTCCAGTGGACCGTCACCGAGCACCACGCCATCCTCGACGGCTGGAGCCTGACCTCCACCCTCGCCGAGATCAGCACCACCTACGAGGGTCTCCTGGCGGGCCACGACCCCCGGCCCGTCCCCCTCCGCTCGACCTACCGCGACTTCATCGCCGCCGAGCACGCCGCGCTGGCGGCCCCGGCGAGCCGCGACTACTGGCGCGACCTCCTCGCCGGCAGCGACGGCAGTCCGCTGCCGCGCTGGTCGGTGACCGCCCCGCTCGGCGACGTCGTCCCCGGCGAACGCCACGAGCCCGGCTCACTCGTCACCACGCTGCCCGCCGAACTGCGGGTGGACGTCGAGGTGTTCGCGCGCCGCGCGGGCGTCCCGTTCAAGACCGCCGTGCTCGCGGCCCACCTCCGGGCGCTCGCCGCGGCCACCGGCGGCCAGGACGTCACGACCGGGCTCTCGTTCCACGGCCGCCTGGAGGAGGCGGACGGAACCGAGGTGCGCGGACTGTTCCTCAACACGCTGCCGTTCCGGGTCGTCCTGCCGGACGGCACCTGGCACGACCTCGCGCACGCCGTCCTCCAGGCCGAGCGCGACGTCCTGCCGCACCGCCGCTACCCGATGGCCGCCCTCCAGCGCGACCTCGGCCGCGCGTCGCTGTTCGACGTCGGCTTCGTCTACAACGACTTCCACCAGTTCGGCAGGCTCGCCGACGGCGGCGGCGCGTGGCGGCTGGACTCCTCCGACCAGGGCTCGTCCGGGTCCGCCCGCACCAGCTTCCCGCTGCTCGTCTCGGTCAGCCGCGAGGCGGGCACGGCGGAGCTGCGCCTGGAACTGGAGTACGACCCCCGCCAGATCACCCCCGACCAGGCCGTCCTGCTGCGCGACCAGCACCTCCGCGCGCTCCAGGCCATGACCGCCGACCCGTCCGCGCGCCACGCGGCGGTCCCGCTCGTCGGAGGCCGCGAAGCACGGCACCTGGCGACGTGGTCGCGTGAAGCCGTCGAGGTCGACGGCGCGGCGACCGTGCCCGACCTGGTCGCCGCCGCGAGTGCGGCCCGGCCGGACGCTGTTGCGCTGACGTGCGACGGCGTTTCCCTGACGTACCAGGAGTTGGCGGACCGCGCCGACCTGCTCGCCCACCGGCTGCGCCGCCTCGGCGTCGGCCCGGAGGTGTGCGTCGGCGTGTTCCTGGAACGCTCCTGGGAGACCGTGGTGGCGTGCCTGGCCGTGCTGCGCGCCGGCGGCGCGTACGTGCCGCTGGACACGGCGTTCCCGGCCGACCGGCTGGAGTTCATGCTGCGGGACGTCGGCGCGCCGCTGGTCGTCGTGCACGAGGCGACGGCGGCCACCATCCCGAGTGGACCGTGGGAGCTGGTCGACCTCCGCGACACCACCGTGGTCGAGGCGACCGAGCCGCCCGTCGTGCATCCCGACAACGCCTGCTACGTCATCTTCACGTCCGGGTCGACGGGCCGCCCGAAGGGCACGACGATCACCCACCGGAACGTGGTCCGGCTCCTCCGCGGTGTGCGGGAGAACCTGCCGTTCGGGCAGGATGACGTGTGGACCCTGTTCCACAGCTTCGCGTTCGACTTCTCCGTCTGGGAGATGTGGGGTGCGCTGACCACGGGCGGTCGTCTGGTCGTGGTGCCGTACGCGGTCAGCCGGGACGTGGAGGCGTTCTACGCGCTGGTGCGCGACGAGGCCGTCACGATCCTGAGCCAGACGCCGTCGGCGTTCCGCCAGTTCGAGACCGCCGACGAGCGCCACGGCGGCGACCTCGCGCTGCGGGCCGTGGTGTTCGGTGGTGAGGCCCTGCACCGGCCGTCCGTGCGCCGCTGGGCGTCCCGGCACGGCTACGCCGCGCCGCTGCTGGTGAACATGTACGGCATCACCGAGACCACCGTCCACGTCACCTACCTCGAACTCGACGCCGGGCACGTGGACGGCGACACCAGCCCCATCGGCGTCCCCCTGCCCGACCTCGGCGTCCACGTCCTCGACGGCCACGGAAACCCGTGCCCCGTCGGCGTGACCGGCGAGCTGCACGTGTCCGGTGCCGGTCTGGCGCGCGGCTACACCGGGCTGCCCGCGTTGACCGCGCAGCGGTTCGTGCCGGACCCCGTGTCCGGCGCGCGGCTGTACCGCAGCGGCGACCTGGCCCGGTGGAACGCGCTGGGCGGTCTGGAGTACCTGGGCCGGGCCGACACCCAGGTCAAGATCCGCGGCTACCGCATCGAGACCGGCGAGATCGAGAACGTCCTCGCCACCCACGCCCGCGTCCTCGAAGCCGCCGTCACGACGCGGACCGACGCCGAGGGCCGCACCGACCTGATCGCCTACCTCGTGCCGGACGGCGCGCCGCCGTCGCTCGACGAGGTCCGGGCGTGGCTGGGCGAGCGGCTGCCGGACTACATGGTCCCGCGCCACTTCGTGACGATGGACGCACTTCCCCTGACGCCGCAGGGCAAGGTCGACCGCCGCGCCCTGCCCGAGCCCGGCGCGGACCGACCGGAGCTGGGCCAGCGGTACGAGCCGCCGACCGGCGACCTGGAGACCCTGCTCGCCGACGTGTGGCGGCGGGTGCTGGGCGTGGACCGGGTCGGTCGGCACGACAACTACTTCGACCTCGGCGGCGACTCGATCCGCAGCATCCAGATCCTCGGGCGGGTCCGCGACGCCGGGTTCGCCGTGGGACTGCAAGACCTCCTCGGTGCTCCGACGGTCGCCGGTCTCGCCGCGACCCTGGCCCCCGCCGAGGAGGCCGCCCCGGCGTCCGAGCCGTTCTCCCTGCTCACCGACGACGACCGCGCGCTGCTGCCGGAAGGCCTCGACGACGCCTACCCGATGGCGCAGTTGCAGGTCGGCATGGTCTACGAGATGGAGCGCGACCGCGCCCGCAACGCCTACCACAACGTGGAGACCCTGCGGCTGGCCGGACGCTTCGACGAGCGGCTGTTCCGGGCCGCCGTGGACCGGACCGCGGCCCGGCACCCGGTGCTGCGCACGTCGTTCGACCTGGTCGGGTTCTCCGAGCCGATGCAGCTCGTCCACGCCCGCGTCGAGGTGCCGTTCACGGTCGTCGACCTGCGGCGGGCGACGGCCGAGGAGCGACGTTCCGCCCTGGTCGGGTTCGTGCGGGAGCAGCAGGCCGAGCGGTTCGCCGTGGCCGACGCCCCGCTGTTCCGGATGGCCGTCCACGTGCTGGCCGACGACGCCTTCCAGTGGACCGTCACCGAGCACCACGCCATCCTCGACGGCTGGAGCATGGTCTCCACGCTCGCCGAGATCACCGACCGGTACCGCCGCCTGCTCGACGGCGACCGGACCCCGGCCGAGCCCCTGCGCTCGCTGTACCGCGACTTCGTCGCCGCCGAGCGCGCGGCCCTGGACTCGGCGGCGAGCCGGGAGTTCTGGCGCGACCGCCTCGCCGAGGCCCCGGACGGGCGCATCGCCCGGTGGGACGCCGACCTCACGGGCGACCGGGTGGAGGGTGAGCGCCACGTCCGCGACGGGGCCGCGGGCCACGGGGCGTTGAGCACGCCGCTGCCCGCCGACCTGCTCCGCGGCCTGGAGGACTTCGCCGCCCGTGCCGCGGTGCCCGTCAAGACCGTCGTGCTCGCCGCGCACCTCCGGGTGCTCGGCCTGGTCACGGGCTCGTCGGACGTGCTGGTCGGCCTGACGTCCAACGGCCGCCTGGAGGAGACCGACGGCTCCGAGGCGCGCGGCCTGTTCCTCAACACCGTGCCGCTGCGGGTGCGGCTCCCGGAAGGCAGCTGGCTGGACCTCGCCCACGCCGTGCACGACGCCGAACGCGATCTGTCGCCCCACCGCCGCTACCCGCTCGCCGCGCTCCAGCGCGAGTTCGGCGGCGACCGGCCGCTGTTCGAGTCGAACTTCACCTACAACAACTTCCACCGGATCGCGCGGATCGCCACGGACGGCACGATCGACCGCTCCGGCGACGACCCGGTGCTGCCCGGCATCGCGCGCACCAACTTCCCGCTGGACGTGACCTTCAGCCGCGACCCCGGCTCCGACGCCCTGGTCCTGGAGATCGCCTACTCACTGGACGGCCTCACGGCGGGCCAGGTCACCCGGCTGCGGGACAGCCACCTCCGCGCCCTGCGGGCCCTGGTCGCGGACGCCGAGGCGCACCACCGCGCGTCGCCGTTGACCGGCCCGGAGGACGAACGGCTGCTCGCCTCCTGGCAGGGCGGTGCCGCGCCGGTGTCCGGGCTGCCCGTGCACGAGGTGCTGCGCTCCCGCGTCGGCCTGTGGCCGGACGCCGTCGCCGTGGAGTCGGGCGAGGACCGGCTGACGTTCGCGGAGTTGGACGCGCGCAGCGAGGTGCTGGCGCGGCGGCTGGTCGCGGCTGGCGTGGCACGCGGTGACGTCGTGGGTCTGCACCTGCGGCCCGGTGTCGTCGCCGTGCTCGCGGTGTGGGCGGTGTGGAAGGCCGGTGGCGCGTTCCTGCCGCTGGACCCGGAACTTCCGGTGGCCCGCCTCGACGTGATGGTGGTGGACGCCGGGCCGACGGTCGTGGTGTCGCTGGACTCCACGACGCCGTGGCGGACCGTGTCGCCGGAGTCGGACGAGGCCGTGCCGGACGTCGTCCTGCCCCGCGTGGGCGGCCACGACCTGGCGTACCTGATGTTCACGTCCGGCTCGACGGGCCGTCCCAAGGGCGTGATGGTCGAGCACGGCAACCTGGCGAACTTCGCCGAAGCCCTGCTGCTGCCCCGGATGCGGAGCGCGGGCGTTGTGGCCGGGCAGGGGGCGCGCGTCCTGACCGGGACGTCGGCGTTCATCTCGGACTTCTTCCTGTCGCAGGTCCTGCCGCTGCTCGACGGCCACCGGCTGGTGGTCCAGCAGGGACGCGACCCGCGGCACCTGGTCGAGCTGGCCCAGGACCCGGAGCGGGCGGTGGACCTCATCGACGCGACGACGTCCCAGGTGCGGCTGATGGTGGAGGCGGGCCTGCTGGACGCGCCGCACCCGCCGCGGTTGATCTCGATCGGCGGCGAGGCGTGCCCGTCCGACCTGTGGGACGCGCTGCGCGGTCGCGCGGGGACCGTCGTGCACAACACCTACGGCCCCGCCGAGACCGCGGTCGACGCGACCTTCGCGGACCTCGGCGTGCACGGGTCGTCGGTGATCGGCCGCGCGTACGGGAACGTGCGGGTCCACCTGGTCGACGAGGCCCTGGGCCTGGTGCCGCCGGGGTCGGTCGGCGAGATCGTGATCGGTGGGTCGAGCGTGGGCCGCGGGTACGTGCGGCGGCCGGGCACGACGGCGGCGGTGTTCGTGCCGGACCCGTGGGGCGAGCCGGGGAGTCGGCTCTACCGCACGGGTGACCTCGGCCGGTACACGGCCGACGGGCAGATCGAGTTCCTCGGGCGCGGCGACCACCAGGTGAAGATCCTGGGCCAGCGCGTGGAGCCCGAAGAGGTGGAAGCGGTGCTGCGCGGCCATTCCGCGATCGAGGCGGCGGCGGTCACCGCCCACCGCGTCGGCCCGGACGGCCGCCTGCGGCTGGTCGCGCACCTCGTCGGGACGGTCGACCGGGACGACGTCCGGGCCTACCTCGCCGAGCGGCTGCCCGCCGCGGCGATCCCGTCCGTGCTGGTGACCGTCGAGGCGCTGCCGATGACGGTCGGTGGCAAGCTCGACCGCGCCGCGCTCACCGTCCCCGACGACGCCGACCTGCCCCAGCGGGACGTGGTGGAGCCGCGCACCGAGACCGAACGCCGGATCACGGCCGTCTGGTCGGCGCTGCTGGGCGTCTCCCGCGTCGGCGTGCACGACGACTTCTTCGCGCTGGGCGGGCACTCCCTGCTCGCGATCCGCCTCGCCATGCGGATCAGCGCCGACCTGGGGGCCGACCTGCCCCTGCACGAGGTGTTCGCGCGGCCGACCGTCGCCGGTCAGGCCGAGCTGATCGACCGGCACACCGGAGCCGTCGCGGGGATTCCCCGTGTCGAGGGCCGGGAACTGCCCGCGTCGCACGCGCAGGAACGGCAGTGGTTCCTCTGGCAGCTCGCCCCGGAGTCGTCCGCCTACCACGTGCCCTGGGGTTACGAGGTGCGCGGCGACCTCGACACCGCCGTGCTGGACGCTTCCGTGGCCGCGTTGGTCGACCGCCACGAGGCGTTCCGCACCACGGTGCACGCCGACGCCGAAGGCCAGGTACGGCAACGCGTCGGCACGGCGGCGTGGGGCGGTCTCACGGCCCTGGACGCCGACGCGGCCGAGGTGCCCGCGCTGGTCGAACGGGCCGTCAGCCAGCCGTTCGACCTCGGCGGCGGACCGGTGCTGCGCGTGACCGTGTGGCGCACCGCGCCGGACCGGCACGTCGTCCTGTTCGTCGCGCACCACGTCGCCGTGGACGAGTGGTCCATCGACGTCTTCGAACAGGAGTTGTGGGCGCTGTACCGGGCGGGTGGCGACCTCGCCGCCGCCGGACTGGCACCCCTGGACGTCCGCTACGCCGACTACGCGGTCTGGCACCGCGAACGGGTCGAGCAGCAGTCCGAAGTGGACCTCGCCTACTGGCGCGAGGCCCTCGACGGCGCACCGCCGCCGTGGCCGCACACCACCGGGCGGAAGGCCGTCGCCGCGGGGGCGTCGCACACCGTTCCGGCCGAGGCGCTCGCCGGGCTGGACCGGGTCCGCGCGGAGGTCGGGGCCACCGACTTCATGGTCTACCTGGCCGTGTACTTCTTGCTGCTCGCTCGCCGGTCGGGCGAGCGGGACCTCACCGTGGGCGTCCCGGTGTCCGGTCGTGCCCACGCCGACCTCGCGCCGGTGGTCGGCTTCTTCGTGAACACCCTGGCGCTGCGGGTCGTCGTCCACCCCGAGGACGACTTCGCCCGACACCTGGACCGGGTGCGGGAGGCCGTGCTGGGCGCGTTCGCCCACCAGGACGCGCCGTTCGAGCAGGTCGTCCGCGCGGTCGCGGCGGACCGCGCCGAGAGCGCGAACCCGTTGTTCCACACCCTGTTCTCCTTCGCCACGGGCACCGGCCTCACCGACCGGCTGGCCGACCACGCCGACCTCGAGCTGCGCGACCTGCCGATCGAGGGCAGCGGCAGCCGGTTCGACCTGTCCCTCGGCGCGACCCGCACGGCCGAGGGCCTGCACCTCACGCTCCAGCTCGACACCGCCCTGTTCGAGGCCCCGGTGGCCGGTGAGCTGGTGTCCACCTTCGGTGCGCTGCTGCACGCCATCGGCGAGTCACCGCGGACCGCGGTGGCCGACGTGCTGCGCGCGACCGACGACGAACAGCGCCGCCTGGCCACCTGGACCGGCGACTTCACCACGCCCGCGTCCACCACGCCCGTGCACGAGCTGTTCCGGCGGAGCGCGGCCCGGTGGCCGGACGCCGTCGCGGTCGAGGCGGGCGACGAGCGGCTGACGTTCGCGGAACTGGACGCGCGCAGCGACGTGCTGGCGCGGCGGCTCGTCGCGGCGGGAGCGGGACGCGGGGCCGTGGTCGGCCTGCACCTGCGGCCGGGCTTCGACGCGGTCGTGGCGGTGTGGGCGACGTGGAAGGCGGGCGGCGCTTTCCTGCCCCTGGACCCGGAACTGCCCGCGGTCCGGCTGGAGGTCATGGCGGACGACGCGGCTCCGGCCGTGGTCGTGACGCTCGACCCGACGACCGTGCCCGGCGCGTGGCCGACCCTGGCCCCGACCGGCGAGGACGCTCCGGATGCTGTCCTGCCGGTGGTGGGGGAGCGCGATCTGGCGTACGTGATGTTCACGTCGGGCTCGACCGGCCGCCCGAAGGGCGTGATGGTCGACCACGGCAACCTCGCCACCTACGCCGAGGTCCTGCTGCTGCCGCGGCTGCGGCGAGCCGGGATCGCGGTCGGGCAGCAGGCCCGCGTGCTGACCGGCACGTCGGCGTTCATCTCGGACTTCTTCCTGACCCAGATTCTGCCGCTGATCGACGGCCATCTGCTGCTGGTGGTGTCCGGTGTGGAGGGACGAGACCCCCGGCACCTCGTGGAGCTGGCCCAGGACCCGGCACGGGCGGTGGACGTCATCGACGTGGCCACCTCGCAGGTCCAGGTCATGGTGGAGGCGGGGCTGCTGGACACCCCGCACCCGCCCCGCATGATCACGTTCGGCGGGGAGGCGTGCCCGCCGGACCTGTGGCAGGCGTTCCGCGACCACCCGGACGTCGTCGGGCACAACCAGTACGGCCCCGCCGAGACGACGGTCGACGTGGCGTACGCGGACGCCGACGAGCACGAGTCGCCGGTGATCGGGCGGCCCTACGGCAACGCCCGGCTCCACCTGGTGGACGAGCACCTGCACCAGGTGCCGCCGGGATCGGTCGGCGAGATCGTGATCGGCGGTCCGAACGTGGGCCGCGGGTACGTGCGTCGTCCGGGTGCGACGGCGGCGGTGTTCGTGCCGGACCCGTGGGGCGAGCCGGGCAGTCGGCTGTACCGCACGGGAGACCTCGGCAGGCACTCGGTGGACGGGCGGATCGAGTTCCTGGGCCGCAACGACCACCAGGTCAAGGTCCAGGGCCAGCGGGTGGAGCCCGAAGAGGTGGAAGCGGTGCTGCGCGGGTATCCCGCGGTCGAGGCCGCCGCGGTCTCGGCTCACCGCTCCGGCGCGAACGGCCGGGTCCGGCTGGTCGCCCACCTGGTCCTCGCCCACGACGCCGTGCTCGACCGGGACCGGATCCGCGAGCACCTGGCGGGCCTGCTGCCCGCCGCCGCGGTCCCGACCGTGTTCGCGCGGGTGGACGCGCTGCCCATGACGGTCGGCGGCAAGCTCGACCGCCTGGCGCTGACCGCGCCGGACGACGTCGACGCGGCGGCCGTGGTGGCCCCGAGGACGGTGACCGAGCAGCGGATCGCCGACGCCTGGCAGGCGGTGCTCGGCGACGTGCGCTTCGGCGTGCACGACGACTTCTTCAGCCTGGGTGGGCATTCGCTGCTCGCCGTGCGGCTGGCGATGCGGGTTCGGGCTGAGCTGGGTGTGGACTTGGCGTTGCACGAGGTGTTCGCCCATCCGACGATCGCCGGTCAGGCCGAGCTGATCGACCGGAGTGCCGCGGCGGGTGTGGTGGCGGGTATTCCGCGGGTTGACCGCGGTCGTGATCTGCCCGCGTCGCACGCGCAGGAACGGCAGTGGTTCCTGTGGCAGCTCGACCCGGACAGCTCGACGTACCACGTGCCCTGGGGTTATCGGGTGGACGGCGACCTCGACGTGGCCGTGGTGGGCGCGGCAGTTGAGGCGCTGGTCGACCGGCACGAGGCCTTCCGCACCACGCTGCACCTGGACGAAGAAGGCCGCGTGGTGCACCGCGTCGGCACCGAGGCCTGGAGCGGTCTGACGGTGCTGGACGCCGTCGACGCGGACCTGCCGGGGCTCGTCGATGCCGAAGTGCGGCGGCCGTTCGACCTGGGAGCCGGACCGGTGCTGCGGGTGACGGTGTGGCGCACCGCTCCGGATCGTCACGTGGTGTTGTTCGTGGCGCACCACATCGCCGTGGACGAGTGGTCGCTGGACGTCGTCGAGCAGGAGTTCTGGGCGCTGTACCGGGCAGGCGGCGATGTCGCCGCCGCCGGGCTGGCCCCGTTGACCGTGACCTACGCCGACTACGCAGCCTGGCACCGGGACCTGGTCGCGAGCCGGGCGGAGGAAGACCTCGCCTACTGGCGGCAGGCCCTTCGCGGCACCGCGTCCTCTTGGCCGCACGCGTTGGCCGAGCCCGCCGCTCCCACGGCCGGGGAAGTCACGCACACCGTTCCCGCCGACGCGCTGACCGGGCTCGACCGGGTTCGCGCGGAGGTCGGGGCCACCGACTTCATGGTCTACCTGGCCGTGTACTTCCTGCTGCTCGCCCGCCAGTCGGGCGACCGCGAGTTCACGGTGGGCGTTCCGGTGTCCGGTCGGTCGCACGCCGACCTCGCGCCACTGGTGGGTTTCTTCGTGAACACCCTCGCCTTGCGGGTCGAGGTCGATCCGGACGACGACTTCGCCGCGCACCTGGGCCGGGTGCGGGCAGCGGTGCTGGGGGCGTTCGCGCACCAGGAGGCACCGTTCGAGCAGGTCGTGCGGGCGGTCGCCCCGGAGCGGGCCGAGAGCGCGAACCCGTTGTTCCGCACCATGTTCTCCTTCGCCGAGGGCGGTCACCACGCCGACCGCCCGGCGACCGGTGGTCTGACCCTGGGCGAACTGCCGCTCGGCGGCGGGACCGACCGCTTCGACCTGTCCCTCTCCACGACGCGCACGGCCCACGGGCTCCACCTGACCCTGGAGTTCGGTGCCGAGTACTTCGCCGCCCCGGCGGCGGAGGACCTGGTGACGGCGTTCGTCGAGCTGCTGCACGCGGTGGCGGGCTCCCCGAGCACCACCGTGGCCGAGTTCCTGCGCGCGACCCCGCGCGAACAGGACCGCCTGGCCGAGTGGGCCGGACAGGCCGCCGGACCGGTGGACCACCGCGTCGTGCACGAGTCGTTCCGCGACCGGGTGGCGCTGTGGCCGGACGCTGTCGCGGTCGAGGCCGGAGACGAGCGGCTGAGCTACGGCGACCTGGACCTGCGCAGCGAGGTGCTGGCGCGACGGCTGGTGGCCGCGGGCGTCCGGCGCGGGGACGTGGTGGGTCTGCACCTGCGGCCCGGCGTGGACGCGGTCGTGGCGGTGTGGGCCGCGTGGAAGTCCGGCGGGGCGTTCCTGCCGCTGGACCCGGAACTGCCGCCCGCCCAGCTCGCGGTCATGGTGGAGGACGCCGCTCCCACGGCCGTGCTGACCCTGGACGCGTCGACCGTGCCCGCTTCGTGGCCGGTCCTGTCCCCGGAGTCGGACGTCGACGTGCCGGACGTGACCCTGCCGGTGGTGGGGGCGCGGGACCTGGCGTACGTCATGTTCACGTCGGGCTCGACCGGCCGCCCGAAGGGCGTGATGGTCGACCACGGCAACCTGGCCAACTTCGCGGAAGCCCTGCTGCTGCCCCGGATGCGCGCGGCCGGACTCGACGTCGGCGGGCAGGCCCGTGTGCTGACGGGGACGTCGGCGTTCATCTCCGACTTCTTCCTGTCGCAGATCCTGCCGCTGATCGACGGCCACCGGCTGGTCGTGCTGTCCGGAGCCGAAGGACGGGACCCGCGGCGCCTGGTCGAGCTGGCGCGGGACCCGGCGCGGGCGATCGACCTCGTCGACGCCACCACCTCGCAGATCCAGGTCATGGTGGAGGCCGGGCTGCTGGACGCCCCGCACCCGCCGAAGCTGATCGCGTTCGGCGGCGAGGCGTGCCCTCCGGACCTGTGGCACGCGCTCCGCGAGCACCCGGCGGTCGTCGCGCAGAACCTGTACGGGCCCGCCGAGACGACGGTCGACGTGACCTGCGCGGACCTCGGCGAGACCTCCTCGCCGGTGATCGGGCGGCCGTACGGCAACGCACGGGTTCGCCTGGTGGACGAGGCCTTGAACCTGGTGCCGCCCGGTGCGGTCGGCGAGATCGTGATCGGCGGCCCGAACGTGGGCCGCGGGTACGTGCGCCGACCCGGCGCGACGGCGGCCGTGTTCGTGCCGGACCCGTGGGGCGAGCCGGGAAGCAGGCTGTACCGGACCGGCGACCTCGGCCGGTACACGGTCGACGGGCGGATCGAGTTCCTCGGACGCGACGACCACCAGGTCAAGATCCAGGGACAGCGGGTGGAGCTGGAGGGCGTCGAGGCCGCGCTGCGCGGGCACCCCGCGATCGACGCGGCGGCGGTCGGCGCTCACCGCCTCGGCGGGGACGGGCGGCTGAGGCTGGTCGCTCACGTTGTCGTGGCCGAGGGAACCGTGCTCGACCGGGACGCGCTCCGTGAGCACCTGGCGGGACTGCTGCCCGCGGCGGCGATCCCGACGGTGCTGGTGCCGGTCGACGCGCTGCCCATGACGGCGGGCGGCAAGGTCGACCGGCTGGCGCTGACCGTGCCGGACGACCTCGGGCCGATCGGCGGCCAAGTGGTGGAGCCGAGGACGGCGACCGAGCGGGGCGTGGCGGACGCGTGGCGAGCGGTGCTGGGCTTGACGGACCTCGGTGTGCACGACGATTTCTTCAGCCTGGGTGGGCACTCGTTGCTGGCCGTGCGGCTGGCGATGCGGGTTCGGGCCGAGTTGGGTGTGGACTTGGCGCTGCACGAGGTGTTCGCGCAGCCGACGATCGCGGGTCAGGCCGAGTTGATCGACCGGAGTGCCGCGGCGGGTGTGGTGGCGGGTATTCCGCGGGTCGACCGCGGTCGTGACTTGCCCGCGTCGCACGCTCAGGAACGGCAGTGGTTCCTGTGGCAGCTCGACCCCGAGAGCCCGACGTACCACGTGCCCTGGGGGTACGAGGTGCGCGGTCACCTCGACCCGGTCGCGCTGGAAGCCGCCGTGGTCGCGCTGGTCGACCGGCACGAGGCCTTCCGCACCACGCTGCACCTGGACGAGGAAGGCCGCGTCGTGCAGCGCGTCGGCACCGAGGCCTGGAGCGGTCTGGCGGTGCTGGACGCCGTCGAGGCCGAACTGTCGGACCTCGTCGACCGGGAGTCGCGGCGGCCGTTCGACCTGAGCGCCGGGCCGGTGCTGCGGGTGACCGTGTGGCGCACCGCCCCGGACCGCCACACGGTGTTGTTCGTGGCGCACCACGTCGCGATCGACGAGTGGTCCTCCGACCTCGTCGAGCAGGAGTTCTGGGCGCTGTACCGGGCGGGTGGCGACGTCGCCGCCGCCGGACTGGCCCCGCTGACCGTCACCTACACCGACTACGCCGCCTGGCACCGGGACCTGGTCGAACGGCAGTCGGCCGACGACCTCGCCTACTGGCGGGAAGCGCTCGACAGCGCGCCCGCGCCGTGGCCGCGCGGCAGTGCGCGCGGTGGGGTCACGGCGTTCGAGGCGAGTTCCCGCACCGTTCCCGCCGACGCGCTGACCGGGCTCGACCGAGTCCGCGCCGAGGTCGGGGCCACCGACTTCACGGTCTACCTGGCCGTGTACTTCCTGCTGCTGGCCCGCCGCTCCGGTGAGCGCGACCTCACCGTCGGCGTCCCGGTGTCCGGTCGGACGCACGCCGACCTCGCGCCACTGGTCGGCTTCTTCGTAAACACCCTCGCGTTGCGGGTGGTCGTGCGTCCGGAGGACGACTTCGCGGCGCACCTGGAGCGGGTGCGGGAGGTGGTGCTGGGGGCGTTCGCGCACCAGGAAGCGCCGTTCGAGCAGGTCGTCCGGGCGGTCGCCCCCGAGCGGGCCGAAAGCGCGAACCCGTTGTTCCGCACCATGTTCTCCTTCACCGCCGGAACGGACGTCGTCGACCGCGCGGCCGGGCACGTGCCCGGTGACCTGGTTCTGAGCGACCTGCCGATCGAGGGCAGCGCCAACCGGTTCGACCTGTCCCTCGCCACGGCGCGCACGACCGACGGGCTCGACCTGTCGCTGGCGCTGGACGCCGGGCTGTTCGAGGTCGGCGCGGCCGAGGAGTTGGCGGCGTCGTTCGCCGAGCTGCTGGACGTCGTGGGCCGGAACCCGCGGGTCGCGGTGGCGGACCTCCTGCGCGCGAACGACCGGGAACAGCGCCGCGTCGCCGAGTGGACCGGGGACACCTCCGCACCGGTCGGCGTCACGCCCGTGCACGAGCTGTTCCGGCGGAGCGCGGCCCGGTGGCCGGACGCCGTCGCGGTCGAGGCGGGCGACGAGCGGCTGACGTTCGCGGAACTGGACGAGCGCAGCGAGGTGCTGGCACGACGGCTGGCGGCCGCGGGCGTGCGCCGGGGTGACGTGGTGGGTCTGCACCTGCGGCCCGGTGTGGACGCGGTCGTGGCGGTGTGGGCGGCGTGGAAGGCCGGTAGCGCTTTCCTGCCCCTGGACCCGGAACTGCCCGCCGCGCGGCTGGACGTGATGGTGGCGGACGCGCTCCCGGCGGCGGTCGTGTCGGTGGACCCGGCGGCCGTGCCCGGTTCGCGGCCGGTCCTGTCCCCGGAGTCGGACGGCGAGGCCCCAGAAGTGGACCTGCCGTCGGTGGGCCCGCTGGACCTGGCGTACGTGATGTTCACGTCGGGCTCGACCGGCCGGCCGAAGGGCGTGATGGTCGACCACGGCGGCCTGGCGAACTACGCAGAAGTGCTGTTGCTGCCCCGGATGCGGCGTGCCGGGCTCGCCGTCGGGCAGGGTGCGCGGGTGCTGACGGGGACGTCGGCGTTCATCTCGGACTTCTTCCTGACGCAGATCCTTCCGTTGCTGGACGGGCACCTACTGCTGGTGGTGTCCGGTGTGGACGGACGGGACCCCCGGCACCTGGTAGAGCTGGCGCAGGACCCGGAACGCGCGGTGGACGTCATCGACGTCGCCATGTCGCAGGTCCAGGTCATGGTGGAGGCCGGGCTGCTGGACACCCCGCACCCGCCGAAGCTGATCGCGTTCGGCGGGGAGGCGTGCCCGCCGGACCTCTGGCAGGCCTTCCGCGACCACCCCGACGTGGTGGCGCACAACATGTACGGGCCCGCCGAGGCGACGGTCGACGCGGCCTACGCGGACATCGGCGCGCACCTCTCGCCGGTGATCGGCAGGCCGTACGGGAACGTGCGGGTGCACCTGGTGGACGAGCACCTGCACCAGGTCCCGCCGGGGACGCCCGGCGAGATCGTGATCGGCGGACCCGGTGTAGGGCGCGGGTACGTGCGCAGGCCCGGTGTCACGGCGGCGGCGTTCGTGCCCGACCCGTGGGGCGAGCCGGGGAGTCGGCTGTACCGCACCGGCGACCTCGGCCGGTACACCGCCGACGGCCAGGTCGAGTTCCTGGGCCGCGACGACCACCAGGTCAAGATCCAAGGCCAGCGGGTCGAACCGGAAGAGGTCGAGGCCGCGTTGCGCGCTCATCCCTCGATCGAGGCTGCCGCGGTGTCGGCCCACCGCTCCGGCGCGGACGGGCGGCTGCGGCTGGTCGCCCACCTGGTCCTCGCCCACGACGCCGTGCTCGACCCGGACCGGATCCGCGAGCACCTGCTCGGCAGGCTCCCGGCGGCCGCGGTCCCGACCGTGCTGGTGCCGATCGACGCGCTGCCGATGACCGTCGGCGGCAAGCTCGACCGTCTGGCGCTGGTGGCGCCGGACGACTCCGGGCTGCCTCGCCGCGACGTCGTGGCCCCGAGGAACGGGACCGAGCGGCGGATCGCCGACGCGTGGGGGGCGGTGCTGGGGTCGGCGGACTTCGGGGTGCACGACGACTTCTTCGCCCTGGGCGGGCACTCCCTGCTCGCCATCCGCCTCACGATGGCGCTCAGCCGGGAGTTCGCGACCGGGATCCCGTTGGCGCACCTGTACACGGCGTCCACGATCGCGGAGCAGGCCGACCGGATCGACGGGCTGCTGGTCCGCGGCGGGCCCGCGGCGAGCAGCGTGGTCCCCCTGGGCGGCGTGCGGGGTGCTCGTCCCCTCGTCCTCGTCCACCCGGTCGGCGGCACGCTGTTCAGCTACCGGGACCTCCTCGGGGAGGTGACGGCCGACTTCGAGGCGTTCGGCGTACAGGGCGACATCGGCGGCGACTCCGCCGCCACGCGCCTCGCCGGGCTCGCCGAGCGGTACGCCGACGACCTCGTGCCGGTGCTCGGGGACCGCGAGCCGGTGGTCGCGGGCTGGTCGGCGGGCGGCGTCGTCGCCCACGCGCTGGCCCGCGCGCTGACCGACCGGGGGATCCGCGTCCACCGGCTGCTCCTCGTCGACTCCGACCCGCGACCCACCGCCGACGTGGACGCGGAACGACGGGACATCGCCACCCTCGACGCGCTTCGGGACGAGGTCCTGGACGAGGGACCCACGCCCCTCCTGCGGTTCGACGGGGCCGACCGGCTGTTCGCCACGCTCGGCGTGGACCCCGCGGCCGTGGCCGGGCTCGACGGGCCCACCGCCGCCGCGCTCATCGCGTTCTGGCGCGACATGTTCACCGGGCTCGTGGACCACCGTCCTCGGGCGTTCGACGGTCCGACCGACCTCGTCCTCGCGTCCGGTGCGGGCGGCGACCTGATCGCCGAGGTGTGGCGCGGCCTGACCGGAACCCTCTCGGTCACGCACGTCGACGGCGACCACTTCCAGCTCATGCGCCGCCCACGGGTGAAGGCCGTCGCCGACGCCCTCCGCGGCTCCACCGCTCAGACAGGAGACTGACGTGCTGGTCCTCGGAATCAGCGGGCTCGACCGGGCCGCCGCGCTCAAGAAGCAGATGATGCCCGGCCTCGACTGGCGGGAACAGCGCCTCGTCCAGGGGCTCGACTCGGCCGCCGCGCTGGTGGACGAGAACGGCGTGATCGCCGCGTCCGCCCAGGAGCGCCACGACGGCGTGAAGGGCACCGGGAGGTTCCCGGTCGACGCCATCGAGGCGTGCCTGCGGATGGCGGGCGTGACGCTCGACGACGTGGACCTCGTCGCGCACGGCTTCCGCTACGAGCCGTCCCCGGCGTTCGAGCTCGACGACACCCTCAAGCGCTGGTACCGGGAGGCCTACAGCGAGGAGGTCCAACTGGAGGTGCTGCGCGAGCACTACCCGGACCAGGACTGGGAGCGCAAGCTCGTCCGCGTCCCGCACCACCTCGCGCACGCCGCCAGCAGCTACCACCTCAGCGGCTTCGCCGACGCCGTGGTGCTGGTGGCCGACGGCATGGGCGAGGCGGAGTCGACATCGCTGTTCACCGGCAGCGGCAGCACGCTGGAGACCCGCCGCACGTACCCCATCGCGGCCTCGCTCGGCATCCTCTACAGCGTCGTCACCCAGTACCTCGGGTTCCTGCCCGGCATGGACGAGTACAAGGTGATGGGCCTCGCGCCCTACGGCGACACGTCCGCCTTCCCCGACGCCAAGCTCGTCTCGCTGCGGCCGGGCGGCGCGTTGAGCGTGCCGCTGCTGGCCCACGACCGGACGCCCGAGGAGCGCGAGACCCACCGGGGCGCGATCCGCAGGCTGGAGGAGCTGTTCGGGCCCGCGCGCCACCCCGACGCGCCGGTCGTGCAGCGGCACATGGACATCGCCGCCGTGCTCCAGCGCGCCATCGAGGAAGCCCTGCTGTTCGTGCTCCGCGAGGGCATCGAGGGCGGTGCGCCGTCCAGGAACCTGTGCCTGGCGGGCGGTGTCGCGCTCAACTGCACGGCCAACGGCCTGATCTCCCGCAGCGGCCTGTTCGACCAGGTCTTCATCCAGCCCGCCGCGGGCGACGACGGGACCGCGCTCGGCGCGGCGCTGCACGTGCTGCGCGAGCACGTCCCGGCGAACCCCCAGCCGATGGGGATGCCGTACTGGGGCGAGGAGTTCGGCGACGCCGAGATCGAGGAGGCCGTGGCCACCCTCGGCGAGGGCCACCAGGTGCGCCGCCTGCCGGGCGAGCCGCTGCTCAAGGAGGTGTCCGTCCTCATCGGCTCCGGCTCGGTCGTCTCCTGGTTCCAGGGGCGCATGGAGTTCGGCCCGCGCGCGTTGGGCAACCGCAGCATCCTCGCCGACCCGACCGCGCCGAACATGCGCGAGCACCTCAACGCCGTCGTCAAGCAGCGCGAGGAGTTCCGGCCGTTCGCACCCGCGGTGATCGCGGAGAAGGCGCGCGAGTACTTCGAGATCGAGGAGGGCCAAGAGAGCCGGTACCGGCACATGCTGTTCGTCACCCAGGTGCGCGAGCAGTACCGGGAGAAGCTCACGTCGATCACCCACGTCGACGGCTCCGCGAGGGTCCAGGTCGTCGAGCAGGAGTCCGCTCCGCGCTTCCACGCCCTGATCCGGCGTCTCGGCGAGGACCACGGGACCTCCGTCGTCCTCAACACCTCGTTCAACCTGCGCGGCCAGCCGATCGTGCGGACCCCGCTCGAGGCGGTCGAGACCTACGCCCGTTCCACCCTGGACGCGCTGGCCATCGGGGACTGGCTCGTGGTGCGCGAGCCCGTGGCGGAGGGTTCGGATGACTGAGCACCCCGAAGGCCTGCGCGAGGCGGTCGCCGGGATCTGGTGCGCGATGCTCGGCGTCGACACCGTGAGCCCGGAGGACGACTTCTTCGAGGCGGGCGGCGACTCCGCGCTGGCCGTGGAGACCGCGATCAGCCTCCGCGCCCTCACCGGCGCGGACCTCGACCTCGACGTCGTGTACCAGTGCCCGGAGTTCGGCAGGCTGCTGTCGCTGCTGACCGACCCGCCTCCCGCGCGGGAGGAGCGCCCGCTCACCCCCGCCGAGGAACGGCTCTGGTTCACCGAACGGCTGCACCCCGGCTCGCCCGTCTACCACATCGCCGCGCTGTACCGGATTCCCGGACGGATCGACGTGCCGCGCCTGCGGACCGCGCTCGACGCCCTCGTCGCGCGCCACGACGCCCTGCGCCGCGGTTTCGAGTCACCGGGGAGGGCCGTAACCGCGCCGCGAGCGACCGTGTCGTGCCGCTGGCTGGACGCGTTCGGGCTGCCGGACGCCACCGTGCGCGAGCTGGTCGACGAGCACGCGCGACAGCCGTTCGACCTGGCCGACCCGCCGCTGCTGCGCGCGCTGGCCGTCGACCGCGGCGACCAGGACGACCTGCTGCTGCTCACCGTGCACCACCTGGTGTGCGACGGGGCGTCGCTGGCGGTGCTGGAGGACGAGTTGAGCCGCCTCTACACCGACGGCACGACGGTGGCCAGGGAAACCCGGCCCGCGGCCACGTCCCGCCTGGTCGACCCGGAGGAGTCCCGCGCCTACTGGCGGCGCACCCTCGCCGGAGCGCCGCGCGGCATCGCCCTGCCGCACGACCTGCCGCGCACGGCCGCGCCGGGCAACGCGGGCGCGGTGCACCGGGTGGTGTGCGACGAGGACCTGCTGGCGGGCATGGCGGGGCTGGCCGCGGAGGAGCGGCTCAGCGCGTTCATGAACTGGATCGTCGCCTACGTGGCGGGCCTGGTCGCGCTGACCGGCGAACGCGACCTGGTGATCGGCCTGGCCGCCTCCTCGCGGGCCCCGGAGCAGCGCGACGAGATCGGCATGTTCGTCGACCCCGTGCCGCTGCGGCTGGTGCTGCCGGACGGCGTCACCACCAGGGACCTGGCCCGCAAGGTGCGCCGGGCGACCGCCGAGGCCTTGGCGCACCGGGGAGTGCCGTTCCAGACGATCGTCGAGGACCTGGGGCTAGGCGGAGATCCCGCCCGCGCGCCGCTCGTGCAGGCCGGTCTGACCTACCTCGACACCGCGGGCAGCGCGCTGCGGTTCGACGGGGTGGAGGCCCAGCGCGAACTGCTGCCCACCGGCACGGCCAAGTACGAGCTGCTGTGGTCGGTGACCCGGCGGGCGGACGACACGATCGCCGAGTTCGAGTACCTGAGCAGGCTGTTCTCCGCGGAGAAGGCCGCGGACCTGCATGGCGGGCTGCTGGACGCCGCCCGTGCCGCGTTCGCCCGCCCGGACGCGCCCCTGCCGATGCCGCGCCGACCGCACGCCGCCGCCACCTCCCACGCCGACTCGGACCGCGGCGCGACCGGCGCTCGACGGCCACTCCCGGAGCTGGTCCGGCTGCGGGCGGCCCAACGGCCGGACGCCCCGGCCCTGCGGCACCGCGGGGTCGAGCTGACCTACCGGGAACTCGACGAGCGGGCCGTCGCCATCGCCACCGGCCTGCGGGCCGCGGGCCTGCGCCGCGGGTCCGTCGTCGCGGTCCCGCTGCCGCGCGGGATCGACTCGGTGTCGGCCTACCTGGGGATCTTCTACGCCGGGTGCGCCTACCTGCCGCTCGACCACGAGCAGCCCGCCGACCGGGTCCGCACCGCGCTGCACGGCGTCGCCGACGCGGTGCTCGTCACCGACGCCCACCCGGCGCCGCTGCTGGGCCTGCCGGTGCTCCGGCTGGAGGACCTGCTCGACAGCACCCGCCGCCGGATCGACCCCGAGGTGCCGGTGCGGGTGGTCGGCGAGGACGCCGCCTACCTGATCTCCACGTCCGGCTCGACCGGGCGGCCCAAGACGGTCGTCGTGCCGCACCGCGGAATCAGCAGGCTCGTGCCCGACGCCGAGGGCATCGTCTACCACTCCGACGACCGCGTGTCCCACCTGTGCAACCCGGCGTTCGACGCCTCGATCCTGGAACTCTGGGGCGCTCTCGGGTCCGGCGCGGTCCTGGTCATCGGCGACAAGCAGGACGCGCTGTCCCCGGCCCGGCTGCGGGCGTTCCTGGACGAGGAGCGGATCACCGTCCTCGGCCTGCCCACGGCGTTGCTGCACACGGTGGTCGACTTCGCCCCGGACGCGCTGAGCGGCGTTCGGCTGCTGCTGTTCGGCGGGGAGAAGGCCGACGAGCAACGGCTGGCGCGGCTGATGGCCAACCGGCCGCCCGCCCGTGTCGTGAACGTCTACGGCCCCACCGAGAACACCACCGTCAGCACCCTGCAACGGGTCACGCCCGCCGAGCTGGATCCGGGTCCGCTGTCGATCGGCCGGGCCATCTCCGGCTCGACCGCCTACGCGCTCGGGCCGGACGGCGAGCCGGTCGAGGCGGGAGCCGAGGGCGAGCTGTTCGTCGGGGGAGAGGGGCTGGCGCTGGGCTACCACGGCAACCCGGCGCTCACGGCGGTCTCGTTCGTCCCGGACCCGTTCGGCGGCGACGGCGGCAGGCTCTACCGCACCGGCGACCGGGTGAGGCCGTTGCCGGACGGGACGTTCCTGTTCGTCGGCCGCACGGACGACCAGGTGAAGGTCCGCGGCTTCCGGGTCGAGCTGGGCGAGATCGAACTCGCGCTGCGCTCGCTGCCGGGCGTCACGGACGCGGTCGTCTTCGGCCGCCCCACGGCCGACAGCACCGAGCTGCTGGCCTGCGTCACGGGCGACGCGGACCTCGCCGAGCCCGTCGGGATCGCCGCCGCCCTGCGCTCGCGGCTGCCCGACTACATGATCCCCGCCGTCGTCGTCACCGACCGGCTGCCGCTCAACGCGAACGGCAAGGTCGACCGCGGCGCGCTGCTCGCGGCGCTGTCCGAGGAGGTCCCGGCCGACGCCGACCCCGTGTCGGACGACCCGCTCACCGAGGCCGTGGCCGCGCTGTGGCGCGAGTCCCTCGGCACCACCCACGTCCGGCCCGACGACAGCTTCGTCGCACAGGGCGGCCACTCCATCAAGGCGTTGAAGCTGCTCGCCCGCGTCGACGAGACCTTGGGCGTGGTGGTGGACTTGGCCGACTTCCTGGCCGAGCCCACCCTGCGCGCCCTCGTCACCGCCGTCGAGCAGGACACCACCCCCACCAGCACGACCCAGCGAGGAGACCACTCATGAGCGAGACCACGACCACCGCGCCGGAGTACGACGTCGTCGTCAACGACGAGGAGCAGTACTCGATCTGGGCCGTCGGCCGGGCCGTGCCCGCGGGCTGGCGCGCCGTCGGCGTGAACGGCACCAAGGAGAAGTGCCTGGAGCACATCGAGGAGGTGTGGACCGACATGCGGCCCAAGAGCCTCCGCCTGGCCATGGGCGAGAACTGACCGACCGCCCGAGCCGACCGCACCAGCCGCCAGCGGCACCAGGGGAACTCTCATGTGGACGCTTCTACGCTCCAACCCGCGCTTCCGCAGGCTCTTCGTCTGCGGGGTGGTCACGAGCTTCGGCGAGACCGCCGTCTACCTGTCGCTCGCCATCTGGGTGAAGGACCTGACCGGGTCGAACGCCGCGGCGGGCGCGGTGTTCCTGGCCATCACGGTGCCGGGCCTGTTCGCCCCGCTGCTCGGCCACCTCGTCGACCGGGTCAGCCGCAAGCGGCTGATGATCGGCATGTACCTCGGCATGGCGGTGCTGTTCCTGGCGCTGCTGGCGGTGCGGGGTGTCGAGCAGGTGTGGATCATCTACGTGGTCACCTTCTGCTACGGGGTGCTCTCCGCGAGCCCGGCCTCCCCGGCGCTGCTCAAGGACGTCCTGCCCTCGGCGGACGCGGCGGCGGCCCGGTCGCTGATCATCGCCGTCAGCCAGGGCGTGCGCATCGTGTCCCCGGCGCTCGGCGCGGCGGCGTACGTCGCCTTCGGCGGGCGTTCGCTGGCGGTGCTCGGCACCGGGACCTTCGTGGTGGCCGTCCTGCTGCTGGTCTCGATCAAGGTCGTCGAGTCCGAGCCGGAGCCCGCGGGAGAGCGGTTCCTCACGTCCGTGGTGGCCGGGTTCCGGTTCATCCGGGGCGTGCCGCTGCTGCTCCGCCTCACGCTCACGACGCTGGGCTTCATGGCCGTCGTCGGCCTGCTGGAGACCGCGATCTTCGCGGCGAACCAGGGCCTCGGGCAGCAGGCGGCGTTCCTCGGCGTGATCACGTCGTTCCAGGGCGGCGGCTCCGTCCTCGGTGGACTGATCGCGGGCGCCGCGGTGAAGAAGTGGGGCGAGGTCCGCGGCACCGGCGCGGGGTACGTGCTGATCGCCTCGGGCCTGGGGCTCTGCCTCCTGCCGGGTGTGCCGTTCTTCCTGGTCGGCGTCGTGCTGTTCGGCCTCGGGCTGCCGTTCGTGATGGTCGCGCTGGGCACCGCCCTGCACCTCTACACGCCCTCGCGGATGCAGGGACGGGCCAACGCCGCGGTCAGCAGCGTCACCGACGCCGTCCAGTCGGCGTCCATCGCCGCGGGCGCCGCGCTCATCGCGGTGCTCGGGTACCAGGTCATGTACATCGCCATGGCCGTCGCCGCGGCGCTGTGCGCCGTGTCGCTGTTCGTGGCGCGCGTCCCGGTGCCCGAGGTCGCGAAGTCGATCGCCGACGAGCCGGTCGAACCGGTCGAGGTGGTCGAGCCCGCCGTGTCGACCACCGACGAGATCCGCAAGTAGCCGAGAGGAGGAGACCCGTGCGCCCCCTGACCGCCCGCCGCGCCGACGGCTGGATCGTCGGCCCACCACCCGCGCGCACCCCGGCCGTGCGGCTGTTCTGCCTGCCCTACGTCGGCGGCGCGGCCTCGGTGTACGAGCCGTGGCGCGGGGCCCTCGGCGACGCCGTCGAGGTCTGCCCCGTCGAACTGCCCGGCCACCAGACCCGCCTGCGGGAACCGGCTTTCACGCACGTCGACGCCCTGGTCGACGCGCTCGCCTCGGCGCTGGTGGACGAACTCGACGTTCCGTACGCCCTTTTCGGCCACAGCCTGGGCTCGCTCGTCGCGTTCGAGCTGGCACGGGAACTCCGCCGCCGTGGCGCGGACGAACCCGTTGCGCTGCTGGTGTCCGGCGG
>NZ_JBHYHC010000077.1:21864-42691 GCF_042738955.1 Umezawaea sp. NPDC059074 | reverse complement strand
GGTGGTCGGTGGTCCCCCCCACCCCCCCCGCGCTTTTTTGTCGCCTGGCCCGGTTCTCTGTCCCTGGCGGTCACTCCCCCCTTCAAACCCCCACCGGGCCATGAGGGCGCTTCGGATCGGGGTGGCCAGGGGGGTCTGGGTGGCGGGAGGGGTGGGTGCTTCCGTTTGGGGCGTGGCGGTTGGGTGCTTTTGTTTGTGGTGCTGCTATCCCGGCAAGGTGTCGTGGTGCTGCTATCCGAGCAGGGTGTAGTTCAGTTCCTCGCAGACGCGGGCCAGTGGTAGGTCCAGGCCGGGGTGGTCCAGGGGGAGTAAGACGTCCGGTGCGGCGGGTAGGCAGCTTGCGCCCGGTGGGTCCCACAGGCATACGGCCGGGTCGCCGGAGTCCATCGAGGAGCGGTACCAGAGGCCGTCCAGTTCCGGGTGTGCTGCGCGGATGGCTCGTGCCCACGCCTGTGTCAGGTGCTTGGGGCCGCTGCTCAGTTCTTGGGACGCGCCTACCCGTGTGGGCCACAGGCCGGTCAGGTCCAGCAGTCGCAGGGTGCGGCGGGGGCGTAGTGCCACCAGGAACGGGCTGCGGGTTCGTCGGTCCACCACGGACGTGGCCTGGAAGACCTCGGCCACGCTCGTTCGCACGGTGAGGCCGAAGTACAGGACGCCGTGCTCCTGCGCGACGGACGGGGAGCCGTCCGCGCTCGGTGGCTGGGTGTCGAAGCGGGCGTGCGGCAGGGGGCCGGTGTAGCGGAAGGTGTTCCACCGCTGGGGGTGCTGGCCCTTGGCGGTGAAGACGCGCACCAGGCGGGTCGCGCGGTGCACTGCCACCACGTCCTCGGTCCGGCGCAGTATCGCCTGCAGCACGGCGGGAGCGGGCGGCTGGGGAAGCCGTGACATTCGGATCCAGGTGGCTAGGGGACAGGGGTCAGACGGGCGTGCCCAGCATCGAGGCGAGGTCCGCCACGCGCCGGGGGTCGCCGCCCGCCAGCAGCCATTCGCGCGGGGTGGTGGGCGTGCCGTCCACCAGCAGGTCCTCCTGCGCGGTCGTCATGAACGCGGCCACGACCAGCGCGGGCTGGTCCTGGGCGACGGTGGCCAGCACGGCCTCCAAGCCGGGCAGCACGCCGGTCCCGGCGAACTGCCAGGCGGGCAGCCGCCAACTGCCCTTGTCCTTCCAGCCGACGAGCCTGCCCACGCCGAGCCGGTGGCGGATGCGGCTGGTGTCGACCTGCAACTGCCGCGCGGCGGCGGCGACGGTGAGCGCCGAGTCGCGCAGCACGGCCAGCGCCACGACCGTGCGCGCTCTGGGCTGGGCGTCGGCCGCCGTGAGCGGACCCAGGTCCAGGCCCACGTCGGTCAGCACCTCGCGCTGGTCGGGCGTGAAGTAGCTCGCGGGCTCCGGGTGGGGAGGTGCGAGCCGACGTGCCGCCTCTTCGACCAGGGTGAGGAACTCGGATGGCGTGACCTGTAGGCCGGCCTTGGCCAGCACCGTCTCCAGCGCAGGACTCATGCGCACAGAGTATCCCGCGCGTGCGCCTTTGTGCGCCCGATCGGGAGGATTGGTCGGAATGTTCCACTGTGCGCGCACAACTCACCACACTACGTAAACATCCGAGGTCCGGCACCGGTGGAAGGTCGTGAGATGGCCCTCATCGGGGCCTGGCTACCATCTGGGACGCGCCGGTCGGCGCGCTCACCGTGCGGGGGTGGTTGTTCGATGGTCGTGGATGCCGGGTATTCGGTCCGGTCGGACAAGCCCACGCTCGGGATCGCGGCGGCCTGGCTCGTCGTCATGGTCGGCACCCTCGTCCACGTGATGACCCGGCCGTTCGACTGGTCGCTCGACCTGCGGGTGTACCGCAACGGCGGCGGCGCGTGGCTCGACGGGCTGCCGATCTACGTGGACCACTTCGGGTCCGCGATGGGCGGCCCCGACCTGCCGTTCACCTACCCGCCGGTGGCGGTGGTCCTCTTCAGCCCGCTCTCGGTCGTGCCGCTGCCGGTGGCGATCCTCGTCATCGCCGTGCTGAACCTCGTGGCGCTCACGGTGCTGTGCCTGGTCGCGGCCCGCCGGGTGTGCGGCCCCGGCCCGCTGGCGCTGCGCTACGGCCTCGGCGCCGCCGCCGTCGGCACGTTCTTCGACCCGGTGCGCGAGACGCTGTCGTTCGGCCAGATCAACCTGCTGCTGGCCGTCCTCGTGCTGCTGGACTGCCTGCTGGCCCGCACCCGGCTGCCGCGCGGCGCGCTCATCGGCCTCGCCGCGGCCATCAAGCTCACGCCCGCCGTGTTCGCGCTGTTCTTCCTCGCCGCCCGGCAGTGGCGGCCCGCGATCACCGCGTTCGTGTCGTTCCTGGTGTTCGCCGCGCTCGGCTTCCTGATCATGCCGTCGGACGCCCGCGAGTTCTGGTTCCACGCGCTCCTCGACCCCGGCCGCGTCGGCAGGCTCACCTACACGGCCAACCAGTCGCTGCGCGGCGTCGTCGCGCGCCTCGGCCTGGACGGCACGCCGCAGACCGTCGTCTGGCTCCTGCTCAGCCTGGTCGTGGTGGTGCTGGCGTTCATCGCGGCCGCGAAGGCCCGTCGCGCGGGCGACGACGTGGCCGCGTTCCTGGTGGTGGCGGTCGCGGGCCTGCTCGTGTCCCCGGTGTCGTGGGGCCACCACTGGATCTGGATCGCCCCGGCGCTGACCCTGTTCGCCGTGGAGGCCTACCGCCGCGCCCGCTGGTTCTGGTGGTTCGCGGTCCCCGGCGTGCTGATCTTCCTGATCGGCCCGCACTGGCTGTTCCCCAACGACAACGACGTCGAGCGGAACTGGGCGTGGTGGCAGCAGGTCATCGGCAACGCCTACGTCTGGTTCGGCCTCGCCGTGGTCGTCGCCCTCGCCCTCCGCCGCACCCGCCGGCCCGTCCAGGCCTGATCCCCGGCCGACCTCGTCCCCGACGCGTACCGTCGAGCCGTCCGAGGGGAAGAAGGCCGACATGCCCACCGCGTACGTGGTGCTGGTGTCCGCGATCGTCCTGGGGGTCGCGTGGGTGGCGCCCGCGCTGGCCCAGCCGGGGGTGGTGTTCGGGGTGCGGGTGCCCGGTGACCACCGCGACGACCCGGCGATCACCGGAGAGCGCCGCCGGTACCGCGTGCTGGTGGCGGTCGCGGGTTTGGTGGTGCTGGTGGGCGGTGCCGTGGTCGAGGCGTTCACGGCGTGGATCGCGGTCCTGGTCGTCGTGCCGGTCGCGCAGGTGGCGGTCGTGGGCGTGGCGTACGGCCGGGCGCACGCGGTGGTCCGCCGGGCGAAGGAGTCGGGGGACTGGTACCGGGGCAAGCGGCAGGTCGTGGTGGCGGACACCCCGATCCGGAGCGGCGGGTCGCTGTGGCTGGCCGCGTTGCCCGCCGTGGGCGTCCTGGTGGCCACGGTCGTGGTCGGGATCGTGCGCTACCCCGACATCCCCGACCAGGTGACGCTGCACTTCGGCGCGGGCGGTGAGGGCGACCGGTTCGCCGCCAAGTCCGTGGGCTCGGTCTTCGCGCTGGTGATCGTCCAGGCGGTGATCACCGCGATCCTCCTCGCCGTGGCGTTCGCCGCGCCGCGCGCCCGAGCCGACCTCGACCCCGAGGACGTCGAGGGCAGCGCGCTGCGGCACCGCCGGGTCACGCGGGCCCTCACGCACGCCGTGCTGCTGCTCGCCGCCGGGGTGAACGTGTGCCTGCTGCTCGCGTCGCTGGCGATCTGGGGTGGCGCGCGGACCATGCCCGGCTGGCTCGCCCTGATGCCCTTGTTGCTGGTGGCGGCCGTGATCGCGGCCGTCGTCGTCCACCAGTCGGACGCCACACCCGGCCCGGTCCCGGAGGCCGTCGAGACCGAGGTCGTCGCCCGCGACGACGACCGCTTCTGGCGCGGCGGCCTCCTCTACGTCAACGGCGACGACCCGGCGGTGCTGGTGCCGAAGCGGTTCGGCGTCGGCTGGACGGTCAACCTCGGCAACCCCAAGACCGTGGTCGGACTGGTCGTCCTCGTGGTCGGGATCGTCGTGCTGGTCGTCGCGACGGCGTGACGACCGGGAAAAGCCGGTCGCCGTCCGCGCCCGTGTGGGACGATGACCCGCGATGGCTTCAACTCCGTCTCCTCCCCGATCGAGCGCCGTGCCTCTTGCGCCGCGTGCTGCTGTCAGCACGCCGCCCGAGCCCTCCGGCATCCCGATCCGGACGATCCTCCTCGGCGTCGCGGGCGTCTCGCTGATCTCGCTCGGCGGGGCTGGCGCGGGCGCGGTGCTGAAGACGGACCCGGTGCTGACGGACCTGTCGTTGAGCTGGATCCGGTACGGGCACGGCCGCGACCTGGCGACGGCGGTGCTGTACCTGGGGCTGGGCCTGGTGATCTGGGCGTGGGTGCGGCTGGGGCGGATGGTGCGCAACCGGTACGTGGGCAGCGCGGCCGTGGTGCTCGCGATCACCGCGTGGACGCTGCCGCTGCTGCTGTCGCCGCCGCTGTTCTCCAAGGACGTCTACAGCTACCTGGCGCAGGGGCAGTTGGCGCTGCACGGCTTCGACCCGTACGTGGTCGGGCCCGCCGCGCTGCCGAGCCCGTTGAGCGACAACGTGAGCTGGGTGTGGCAGAACACGCCCGCGCCGTACGGGCCGCTGTTCATCCTCCTCGCGAAGGCCGTCGTGTGGATCACCAACGGCGGTGTGGTCGGCGGCGTGGTGCTCATGCGGTTCGTGCTGGCCGCGGGGTTGGCGCTGCTGTGCTGGTCGCTGCCCGGCCTGGCCCGCCACCTCGGTGGACGGCCCGCCATCGCGTTGTGGCTGGCGGCGGCGAACCCGTTGACGCTGATCCACCTGATCGGCGGCGGCCACAACGACATCCTGATGGTCGGGCTGATGGCCGCGGGCGTGCTGATGGTGCTCGACCGGCGGCACGTCGTCGGCATCGCGCTCGTGGCGCTGGCGGTGGCGATCAAGGCCACCGCGGCGGTCGCGCTGCCGTTCCTGGTGCTGGTCTGGGCGGCGAGGCTTGACGGCCCTCGGCGGGCGCGGCTCCTCCGGGCGATCGTGAACGGGGTCGCGGTGTTCGCGGCCGTGTTCGCCGTCTGCACGGTGGTGGCCGGGGTCGACCTGGGCTGGATCCCGGCGCTCAGTTCGTCGTCGACGATCGTGAACTGGCTGTCGTTGCCCAGCGCCGTCGGCGACTTCGCCTTCACCCTGGTCAACAGCGTCGTGTCGGTCGAGCCCGGCGTGTTCATGACGATCGCGCGCGGGGCCGGGTCGGTGCTGCTGCTCTACATCGCCTGGCGTCAGTGGCGGGCGGCCGAGGACGGCGGCCCGAACGCCCTGCGCCACGCGGCGTTGACGATGCTGGCCGTCGCCCTGCTCTCGCCCGCGACGCTGCCGTGGTACTTCAGCTGGCCCCTCGTCCTGGGAGCCGGACTGGCCTGGACGCTCACGGGGCTGCGGGCCGCGGTGTTCTTCTCCTGCGTGCTGCTGCTGGTGACCTACCCCAACGGCGACACGGCCCTCTACTCGTGGTTCTACCTGGCCTTCGTCGTCGCCGTCTCGGCGCTCGCGACCGTGGCCCTGACCCGGCCGGACCCGCTGGACCTGCGGCTCAGGCCGCTACCGAGGCCGACTTCCGCAGTCGCAGGCTGAGCAGCACCAGCACGATCCCCCACAGGATCGCGAACGCGCCGATCGTGACCACCAGCGCGAGCGCCCCGGTGCCCGGCGTCGACAGCAGGATGATCCCGAGGACCACGGACAGCAGCCCGCTGAGCGCGAGGAACCGCTCGTGCTCGATGACCTTCCGCAGCCGCACGGCCGTGACGATCTCCAGCACACCGCCGACGATCGCCCACACCGCGATCACCACGAGCAGCGCCAACGCCGTGATGCCCGGCCAGAACAGCGCGACCAGGCCCGCGACCACGCCGACCGCGCCCAGCACGCCGTGCGCGAGGTCCCGGTGGGTGACCGCCAGGTACAGCTCCGTCGCGCCGTCGACCAGCGTGTACGCGCCCCACAGCACGACCAGCGCCACCAGCGTGAGACCCGGCCAGATCAGCGCCAGCAGGCCGAACAGGATCGCGACACCGCCGCGCAGCGCGAACAGCCACCAGCGGCGGGCGAGCATTTCCCTCATCGCGTGCCTCCCCGATCGGATCACTGCCCCAATCGTGGCACTCCCGGCCGAAACGGCAACACGGGAGAAGGACCCGACGTCGACCCGGCGGGCCGCCCGCCGGGTCGAGTCCTCAGAGGACTGTCCTGAGTGGACCGGTCAGCGGCCGGTGATCAGCGCGACCGCCACGTCCTTGACCGCCTCGTCGACCTGCGGCGGCTGGAAGCCCAGCCGGACGATGTGCGCCACCAGCTCGGGCTCCGGCGGCAGGCCGTACTTGCGCAGGTAGTGCGGCACCGCGCCCGCCCACACCCACGTGCCGTCCGTGCGGAAGTTCAGCGGCACGTCCTGCTCGCCGTCGGAGAACTCGTCCACGTCGAGGTTCCGCGCGGCCAGCACGACCGGCGCGTTCTCCAGGAACGCCGTGAGCTGCTCGCGGAACCGCGGGTCCACCGGCGGCCGGTTCACGAAAGGGCGGCCGTTGGGCGCTTTCCCGTCGTACACGCGGGCCGTGCGCAACGGCGCGGGCGCGCCCGCGGGCGGCGCGTCGACCGGCGCCTCCCTCGGCGGCAACCCGATCCGCTGCCGCCACCAGTCCGGGATCCGCTCGTCCTCGCGCGGGAACGTCCGCAGCTCGTCCTGGAACCCGATCGGCGGCGGCGCGTTGCGCCACCCCGGCTCGTCCTCGGAGTTGAAGTCCACGGTGAACGCGCTCGGCGCCTCCAGCTCGTACACCGCCGTCAACCACGTGCCCCGGTCGGCGGCGTGCATCCCCGCCCGCAGCTGCCCCAGCAGCGTCACCACGTCCATCGGCGGCCGCACCGGCCGCAGCTGCCCGTCCGGGCCCGCCACCGCCATGTCGACCTCGATGTGCCGCCCGGCGGCCCGGTACTCGGTCCGCACGCGCTGCCACCCCGGTTGCAGCGCGGGCAGCATCGCCCGGCCGATCTGCCGGACCAACTGCTGCTGCTCCTGCTCGCTCAGCGGTGTAGTCGGCTGGCTCATCGCGTCAAGCACCCCTTCGACGTCCCCCCAGATCGGTGCCCTGATCCTAACGGGCCGCACCGCCCGGCGTCGGGATGTTGGACCGGGCGCTCACTTCGCGGGCTTGCTCAACTGCTTGTCCTCGACGAGGTTCCCGTCCACGTCCCACCTCTTGACGTGCAGCCGTCGACTGTCGCGGCCGAAGGAGCGGTGCGCGGCCATCTGGCCGTTCGGGTGCCACTCGTACCAGTCGTCGATGGGCGAGTTCATGTAGTTGGCACCCTGGCGCTTCTTCTGGCCGCCGGGGTACCAGTGCTCCTCGGTGCCGTGCTTGAGCCCGGAGTAGTAGTCGGTCAGTTCGAGGACTTCGCCGTTCTCGTCCTTGAACTCCAGCTCGCCGGTGAACAGGTCGTCCTCGTAGCAGACCCGTGCGAACTCGTCGAAGTACGTGTCCGATTCGTCGACGCGCATGGGTCACTCCGTCACAGGGGGGATGAGGCTGCCGCTCGACCGGTAGTCGTGGGGCGCGAATTGCAGCCTGCCAGTGTAGCTACCGACGTCCCGCAGGATGACGTTGCAGTTGCCGCACGCGGGGCCCGGATCGCCGATGCTGCCCACCTGGGTCCGCTCCCCGTCGATCTTGCGGTACTGGTCCTGGAGGTTGCGCGGGTCGACGCGCACGTCCTGGAGGGCTTCCCGGCTCAAGGGCGGTGGCGTGGAGTCCGGGCCGTGCTCGGCGTGCCAGTCGGCCTCGTGCTGCCGCTGCCGCGCCCAGAGCAGTTCGTTGGTCGCCTTCACCTCGGCGTGCCGCAGCGGCTCGTCGGAGTGGACCCGGCCCTGGAGCACCCAGTCCTCGCGGACGACCTCGCCGTTCGCGTCCTTGACCGCCTTGCCGTTCTCCCCGATCACGGGAGCCTGCTGCGCCTCGGTCTCGGTCCTCATGACCGGGTGCTGCCACTCGTCCATGTCGCGGATGTTCTCGCGCAGCAACGGGTGCAGGTTCTCCTCGTCGATGACGTCGGTGTTCCTGCCGTTGACGCCCTCGGTGATCAGACCTGTGCGCCGGTCGATCGCCACCGCGCTGTACGGGCCGTTGTCCTTGCCCGTTCGGCCGCCGAGCGCTTCGGCACGGGCCTGCGCCAGGTCCGCGACGTACTCCTTGACGGGCTTGCCGTCGATGGTCTCGATCCGCCCGTCCCGCATCGTCACCCGGTCGGGGTCGGTGATGTCGACCTGTTCGAGGATCGTGCCGCGCGACCGGTCCTGCTCGTAGTCGGGGTCGCGGCTGTCCGGCGCGGGGCCGGGGTCCACCTGGTGGTCGGGGAAGTCCGTCGGGTGCTCTCGCGGCTCGGTCGCGGACGGCGCTTTGTGGGGGTGCTCCTCGTCGGGCTGGTCGTTCGGCTGGTCGTCGGTGTCGGCGCGGTCCCTGGCGTCGGACGGGTCGAGGTCGGTCTTGTCGGCGTCGTGCGTGCCCGGTGCGAAGCCGTCGTCGCTCGACTTGACCCGCGTGCCGTCGGGCTGGTGGGTTTCCCACTCGCCGTTCGGCGGGATCCTCGGGGTGCGGTTGCCGTGCGCGTCGACCTCGGCGTCGGAGGTGTAGACGCGGCCCTGGCTGTCGGTCCACGCGGGTTTCGTCGGGGCCAGCACGGGCGCGTCGGTGTGGGCGGCCAGGCGCTTGGCGAAGTCGTTGCTTCCCGCGTCGCAGCCGATCAGCCTGATCGGCGTCTTGCCGTCCCACCCGCTGCGGCGCAACAGGTCCCCGTACTCCTCGGGGCTGTACGTGTGGTTGCCGATGCGCGCCCGACCGTCCGGCGTGACGTGCACGTCGGCGGTGAAGTAGCGCGGGTCGTTCGGCACCCGGCTGGGCAGGTCGCCCATGTCGGAGTCGCCGCGGTGGTGCGACACCCCCGCGGGGGTCGTCTCCGCGTGCCGCACGTGCGCCTCGTCGAGACTCGGCCGCGGCTCGGGTTGATGGCCATTCGGGCCCACGTCGTGGTGCGGCGGCCCACTCGGCTCGGGACCACGCGGCTGCGGCTGGTGCGGCGCGCCGGTGTGCGGGTCACGCGCCGGCCCTTGGTGGGGCGGGCCGGTGTGCGGGTCACGCGGCGGCCCTTGGTGGGGCGGGCCGGTGTGCGGGTCACGCGGCGGACCCTGGTGGGGCGGACCCTGACGCGGCGGTCCGCCCTGGGACGGCCCGTGCGGCCGCGCCTGCGGAGGCCCGGCGTGCGGTGGCCCAGCCGGTCGGGCCGGTGGTGGCCCAGCGGGTCGGGCCGGCGGTCCCGCGTGCGGCGGTCCCGCCGGTCGGGCCGGTGGCGGCCCGGCGTGCGGCGATCCGCCCTGGGGACGCGTCGGCGGCGGTCCGCCGAACTGGGGGCGGGCCTGGGGTGGTCCCGCGTGCTGGGGGCGGGGAGTGCCGTCGGGCGTGCGCGACTGCGGCACCCCGGACGCGGTGTCACCTCGGTGACCGGACGTCCCGGTCCAGCCCCCGCCACTGCCCGGCCTGGGCGACCCGCCCGCGCTCGGCGACCCTCCACCGTGCGGCGCGCCACCGCCCATCGGACCCTGCGGCGGCGCGGACGACGGACTGGTGTCCCTGGCCGGCGCGGAGTGCGGCTGGTCGACGCGGTGCGGCGCGTCGGGTGCCGCGGACGCCGACGAATGGGTCTGGTCGACCCGCGGCGGACTCGCCGCCGGACTGCTGCTCGGGCTGGTGCTCGGACCGTGTGGAGAGGGCGTTGGACCGCCGGGATTGTGGCTGGGCGGCGCGCTCGGACCGTGCGGCGAAGCCGCTGGACCGCCGGGACTGTGGGCAGGTGGCGCGCTGGGGCTGTGCGCAGTGGGCACGCCGGGACCGCCGGGGCTGTTCGGGCTGTGGGCGGGCGGCACACCAGGGCTGGAGCTGTGGGCGGGCGGCACGCCGGGGCTGGGACTGTGCGCCGCGGGCGCGTTGGGGCTGCTGGGACTGTGCGCCGAAGGGGCCGCGCTCGGACTGTTCGGGCTGTGCGGCGTGGGCGAGCCAGGGCTGTTCGGGCTGTGGTGCGACGGCGAGCCGGGGTCGCTGGGACTGTGCGGCGCGGGCGAGCTGGGGCCGTGGGGCGCGGGTGAACCGGGGCCGTGCGGCGAACCCGCGCTCGGGCCGCGAGGCGGGGGAGCGGAAGCCGGGCTGGTCGGAGTGGTCGGAGTGGTCGAGCCGGGGTGGCCGCTCGCGCTCGGGCCGTCCGGTGGCGGGCTCGACGGCGCGGTGTCGGAGCGCGATGCGGTGGTGGACGGGGTCGACCGGACGCTCGCGGGATCTGTCGAGTCCGGCGCGTGGGTCGACGGCGTGGTCGTGTCCGGCCTGGCGGCGGGCCCGTCCGGCAGCGTCGAGGACCCTGGCGTGGAGGAGGAACCGGGCCCGTCCGGCTGGGATGAAGACCCCGGAGTGGAGGAGGAACCAGGCCCGTCCGGCTGGGATGAAGACCCCGGAGTGGAGGAGGAACCAGGCCCGTCCGGCTGCGACGACGACCCTGGCGTGGAGGAGGTGCCGGGTCCGTCCGGCTGGGACGAGGATCCCGGTGTGCTGGGGGAGTCCGGGCTGCCCGTGTGCGAGCCGGACGGGGTGTCCACGCCGTCGCGGCCCAGTTTCTTCAGGAAGCCGGGGTCGTCGATCTTCGTGCCGAACACGTCCAGCCCGGTCGCCTTGCCCGCGAGCTTGCCCAGCACCTTCATGATCTTCTCGAAGATCTCGACGAGCCTCTTCAGCATCGGCGAGACCTTCTTGATGGTGTCCAGCAGCTTCTGGACGAGCTTCGCGATCCGCGCGGCCCACTTCGAGATCGCGGTGATGGCCTGCGCGACGATCACCGGCGTGCCGAAGCCCAGCGAGAACACGGCTTCCAGCACCCACGCGATCAGCTTCGCGATGAGGTCGGCGATCAGGTCGCGGACCATCTCCCGCACGAACGCCACGACCATGCCCATCACGCCGACGACCGTGCCGACGGACCCGGCCGAACTCGCGGCCCCGGTCAGCGCGTCGCCCTGCTGCTTGGCCGAGGCGCGGTAGGCGTCCGCCGCCGCCCCTGTCCAACCCTCGGTGCCGGAGTTCAGCGCGGTGGCGTAGTCCTCGGCGATCTTGCCCAGCTCGGTCGACACGTTCGTCCACGTCGTGCTGTACGACTCGATCACCGGCGGGTCGCCCGCCAACCAGTCGAGCATGTCCTTCAACGGCTGCACGTGCTCCATCAGGAACGACGCGGCCGACGACATCAGCGTGCCGAACGGGTCGATGGCCATCGACGCGGCGTCCGCCGCCAGGCCGACGACGCCGAGGCCGCCCTCGATCCAGTTGCCGTCCTTGAAACCGTTGAACGTGTCCATCGCGGACTCGGCGAGCGAGAACCCCGTGGCCCAGCCGTTGTCCCCGGTGCCCTGGGTGAACCCCGACCCCTCCTGCGGGGCCTGCGCGACCAGCGGGTTGGACATCAGTCACCGCTCCGGAACACGTCGGCCACGGACTCGTCCTGCGCGCGGTACTGCTTGACCGTGTCGTTGACGCCGGTCGCGGTGGTGTCCATCGCCTCGACGGCACCGCCCAACGCGTCCAGCCCCCACTGCTCCACCGGGTCGAGCATCATCCGGAACGGCTGGCACAGGATGCCGTACGCGTCGGTCGGCATGCTGACCGTGCGGGCCGCGTCGAGCGCGCCGCGCAGTCGTTCGGACAGCTCGTCGAGCTGCTTGCGGTGCGCGTCCAGGGTTTCCCCGACGAGCTCGAACTTCTCGACCATGTGCTCCCCCTCGCGCGGTCGGTCAGGTCAGGAACGATCCGCCGTCGAAGTCGTCGTCGTCCTCGGGGCGGCGCGGACGGCGGGGCGCCGGGGGAGGAGCGGGCCGCGACGGCTGGTCGTCCTCGATGCCGAACCGGAGTTCCTCGGTCACGGCGGGCGGGACGTCCTCGGCGGGCGCGGGCGGGAAGTTCTTGCGGGCCTCGGCGAACAGCACGTTCGCGGTCTCGTCCTGCGTGCCGATCGTCTCGGCCATCACCTGCTGCAGCAGCTCGGGAATCCGCGACTGGGCGCGTTGCAGGCAGCGCATGATCTCCGCGGAGACCTCCGCCATCCTCTTGTCCCGTGCGGATTCCGCGATGTCCACGGAGGACAGGATGCCGTTCGACGCGATCGTCAGCCGGATCGTGCCGTCGCGCGACGTCTCGGTGATCGTCAGTCCCTGCACCCGGTCGGCCATGGCCTGGTAGCGCGCGGCCTTCTCCTGGATGCCGGTCTCCCACTGCGAGAGCATCCGCTCCGAACCGCCGACGTCGTCGGGCACGACCTCGTTCCTCCCCCTGGTGGACAACCTCCCGCACAGGATGACGCACCGCGGAACCGGCTGGTTCCGGTACCCGGACAAATGGGCCGAACGGGGGAGGGCACGACGAAGCCCGCCCACTCCGGGGAGCGGACGGGCCTCGGGAGCGCGGGTCAGTTGACGCCGAGCAGGTCCACCACGAAGATCAGCGTCTCGCCCGGCTTGATCGCCGCGCCCGCGCCGCGGTCGCCGTAGGCGAGGTGCGGCGGGATGACGAGCTGACGACGGCCGCCGACCTTCATGCCCGCGACGCCCTTGTCCCAGCCCGCGATGACGCGGCCGCCGCCGAGGGGGAAGCGGAACGGGTCGTTGCGGCTCCAGGAGGAGTCGAACTCCTCGCCGGTCGCGAACGAGACGCCGACGTAGTGCACGGTGACGGCCTGGCCAGGCGTGGCCTCGGGCCCGTCGCCGACCGTGAGGTCGTTGATGACCAGGTCGGCGGGCGGCGGGCCCTCGACCAGGTCGACTTCGGGCTTCTGGATGGCCATGCGAGTCCTCCTCGGTTCGGAACAGGTCTGCCGGCGAGTCAATCACGTCGCATCCGACGCTGCCGAATGGCCTACGTCTAGTGGAGCTTGTGGCGGCAGTAGTCGGTCTGTTGCTCTGTGTGCACCCCGAAACGGGTCGACAACCCCAAGGAGATGATCATGGCGGAAACCCTGCACCGCCTCCGGTCGTGGCTTGGCGCGCTCGTGGTGGCGATGCTGCTCCCACTGGCGGGCCTCAGCGTGGCCTCCGCGGCTCCCGCGCCCCCTTCCACCGACGGTGAGGTCGGCGCCCAGATCGTGGGTGGCACCCGCGCCAGCACCAGCACCTACCCGTGGGTGGTCTACCTGGCCACCAGCAGCGGCTTCCAGTACTGCGGCGGCACACTGGTGGCGGCCAACAAGGTCGTCACGGCCGCGCACTGCACGGTCGGCGACTCGGCGTCCGCGGTGCGCGTCGTCGCGGGCCGCGACGACAAGAACTCCACGGCGGGCGTCGTCGCGCGCGTCACGAAGATCTGGATCCACCCGAGCTACCGGGACGCGACCCAGGGCAACGACGTCTCGGTGCTGACCCTGGACCGCAACCTGACCCAGGCCCGGCTGCCGATCGCGACCGCGTCCGACACCGCCCTGTACACGGCGGGCACGTCCAGCACGATCCTCGGCTGGGGCACCACGTCCTCCGGCGGTTCGGCCTCGCGCTACCTGCTCAAGGCCACCGTGCCGCTGACCAGCAACGCGACCTGCTCCTCCGCGTACGGCTCGGACTTCAAGTCCGCGCACATGGTGTGCGCCGGCTACCCGCAGGGCGGCACCGACACCTGCCAGGGCGACTCGGGCGGCCCGCTCGTCGCAGGCGGCAAGCTGATCGGCATCACCTCGTGGGGCGAGGGCTGCGCGGACGCCGGGTTCCCCGGCGTCTACACCAGGGTCTCGAACTTCGCGACGCTGATCACGCAGCAGATCAACTCCTAGCACCAGCAAGGAAAGTGCCGGGGGACCCACGGGTCTCCCGGCACTTCCGCTTTCCTTGCAACGCGATCGGCCCCCACCACCGTCCTCGGTCCATGAAGCGAACGGGAATGGTGTTGGCGGGGATCGTGGTCGTGGGTGTGTGCGCGGCGTCCGCGCCCGCCCTGCTGGACAGGGGGCCGTTCCCGGTGCCACCCGCGGCGTCGACCGGGCCGGTGGAACTGGTGGCGTACGACTCGTGCGACCAGGTGCTGTCGAAGTTCAAGGACGCCGAACGGCCGCACCTGGCCCAGTTCGGCCGGTGGGGCGGGTACGCCACCGACAGCGGTGGAGTCGTGATGGAGCAGGGGGTCGCGCCCGCCGACGCCCAGCAGAAGTCCGCTCCCGCGGCGGCCCCGCCGGACCACTCGACCACGAACGTGCAGGAGGCCGGGGTCGACGAGCCCGACCTGGTCAAGACCGACGGCAAGCGGATCGTCACCGTCGTCGACGGCACCCTGCGGGTCGTGGACGTGGCCACGCGCAAGCAGACCGGCTCCCTCGCCCTGCCCGGCACCTCCGCCGCGCAGCTGATGCTCAGCGGCGACCGCGCGCTCGTCGTCACGGCGTCGCTCGCGGTGATGGAGAAGCGGGTGGCGCCCACCGAGTTCGCCCCGCCGATGGACGCGAGCCTCGTGCTGGTCGACCTGGCGGGCGCGCCGAAGGTCCTGGGAACGCTCACCGTCGACGGCGCCTACGTCGACGCCCGGCAGGTCGGCGGCGTGGCGCGGGTCGTCGTCAGCTCCTCGCCCCGGCTGTCCTACGTCTACCCGGACGACGTCCGCACCACGGCGCAGGCGCAGCAGGAGAACGAGCGGATCCTCGACAGCACGCCCATCTCCGCGTGGCTGCCGCACTACAAGCTGACCACGTCCGCCTCCAGCAGCGACGGCACGCTCGTCGACTGCTCCCGGATCAGCTTCCCGCGCCAGCCCACGGCTTCCTCGCTGCTGACCGTGCTCACCCTCGACCTCGGCGCCGCGCTCGGCACGGGCGACCCGGTGTCCATCGTCGCGGCAGGCGACCTCGTCTACGGCTCGGACACGAACCTCTACGTCGCCGACGAGCGCCAGACGTTCACCCGCGGCGAGATGGCGCCCCCGGACCCGACGACCGCGATCCACCAGTTCGACATCTCCCAGCCCGGCCCGCCGAAGCACGTCGCGTCCGGTGTCGTGGACGGCACGCCGCTCAACAAGTACTCGTTCTCCGAGTACGCCGGACACCTGCGGGTCGCCACCACGAGCGCGTTCAACCCGGCCTCCTCGCAGAGCTCCGTCACGGTGTTCAAGCGCGACGGCGACACGCTCGTGCAGACCGGCAAGGTGGGCGGACTCGGTGTGGGGGAACGGATCCACAGCGTCCGCTTCCTCGGCGCGGTCGGCTACGTCGTCACGTTCCGGCAGACCGATCCGCTCTACACCCTCGACCTGGCCGACCCGGCGAAGCCGAGGGTCGTCGGCGAGCTGAAGATCAACGGGTACTCCGCGTACCTGCACCCGGCGGGCGACGGCAGGCTCATCGGCGTCGGCCAGGACGCCACCGACAAGGGCCGCGTCACCGGGACGCAGGTGTCGCTGTTCGACGTCCGCGACCCCGCGAAGCCGCAACGCCTCGCGCAGTACCACCTTCCGGGCGCGAGCTCCGAGGCCGAGTACGACCCGCACGCCTTCCTGTACTGGCAGCCCACCGGCCTGCTGGTGCTGCCGGTCACCGGCCAGTACGGCGACAACGGCGGTTCGCTCGTGCTCAGCCTGTCCGACAAGGGTTTCAGCGAACTCGGCACCGTGAGGCACCCGTCCGGCACCTTGCGCCGCGCGCTGGTGATCGGCGACGACCTGTGGACCGTGTCCGACGCGGGCGTGATGGCGACCAGCGGCGACCGCGCGACTCAGCTGGCCTGGGTGCCGTTCGGGTAGGGCTGGTAAGCGGGGTATTTCGGGGCCTGGCCGGTGATGAGGCGGTGCGCGAGGACCGTGCCGCCCGCCATCGCCGCGGGCATGACCACGATGGCCGCCAACGGGATCAGGCACAGCAGGTACGACGGCACGGAGAACCCGAGCGTCACGGCCCGCTTGCTCCGCAGCGCCGCGCGGCGCTCCTTGAGGGTCTTGCCGCGCCGGGTGAACGGGATGCCGGTCAGCTCGATGCCGAGCAGCCAGCCGTTGACGCAGACGGCGATGACCGGCACCACCGTCTGCCCGACCACGGGGATGAACCCGGCGGCGAACAGGGGGATCGCGAGCAGGATCGCGATGCCGATCAGCAGCACGGCGTCGCGGACGCCGTTGAGCGCGGACCGCCACCACGGCACCTGCTCGGCCTCCGGCACACCGCCCAGTTCGGTGTCCTCGATGCTCTCGGCGATGTGCTCGTAGAACGGGCCGCCGATGACGATCGTGATGGCGGTGAACGCCAGCAGCCCGATCGCCAGGAACGCGCCGATCATCGAGATGCCCGCCGCGAACCGGGTCACGGTCCGGGTCGTCTCGCTCCAGTCGTCGGCGAACGGCGTGGCCCACGCGGCGATCGTGTCGATGTTCGTCGCGAGCAGGATCAGGCCACCGATCAGCAGCGCCGAGCTGAGCACCGCGGGGATCGCCCCGATCAGCAGCAGTTTCGGCGACCGGAACACCAGCCCGAAACCCTTCGCGAGCAAGCCGACGCCCTTGCCGAAGTCCCTCAGCACCCTGATCACCCGCGCAGCCTAGTGCGGCTGGCGCGGAGAGTCCCGCGAACCGCCCGAATCGGCTACTCCACCTCGGCGACGCACGCCGTCCCGACGCGCTGGAACCCCACCCGCTCGTACACGCGGGCGATCTCCTCGCTGCCCGCGGACAGGAAGACCAGGTCCACGCCCAGTTCCAGCGCGTCCACCGCCAGCGCCGCCGTGACGGCCGCGCCCAGCCCGCGCCGCCGGGCGCTCGGCAGCGTGCCCACCCCGACGACCTCGGCCACCTCGCCCGCCCGCTGCGTCATCCCCACGGCCACCACGCCGTCGGCCGCGTCCTCGGCGAGCGCGTAGCGGAACTTGGGCACGTGCACGGGGGTCACGGTCGGCAGCAGCGTGTCCCGGTCCCGCGGCCCGGTGTCGCCGAGCCCGGTGCCGGGCGTGGAGAACGCCAGCTGCGCCACCGCCCGCACCACCGCCACGTCGTCGAGGAAACCGGGCTCGTCCGGCTCCGGCACCCGCACGACGGCGTCGACCTCGGGTGTCCTGACCGGACCGTCGAGCACCAGCAGCGGGGCCCGCAGCACGGCGATCCCGGCCGCCTCCACGACCTCCAGCAGACCGGGCGTGGTCTCGTGCACCCACTCGAACGCCTGCGTGATCCCGAGTTCCCGCTGCCGCTCCCGCACCAGCCGCACGTCCACCGCGGTGGGCGTGCCCGCGCCGATGGTCGGCCGCGCGTAGTAGGGGAACCCGCCACCGTCCCGGACGAACAGCGTCAGCGCGCCGTGCGGCTCCGCCCGCGCGTCCAGCCGCGGCACGGCGTCGTAGAAGGACTCGAGTCGATCGAGCAGGGGGAGGGGCACCTGTGGCAACGTAGTGTCCGACGACGCGTGCCGCCAGCGGATTCCCGGAGGGTCGATGCTCGACGACGAGACGTTGGAGCTGTCCTCGGTGGTGGCGAACAACGCCATGAACCGCGAGCGCGGCCTGACCGGGCCGAACAGCTACACCAAGGACCTGGGCGTGGACCTGGTGGCGCTGCTGGAAGGCGCGCGCTGGCTCGACCTGTGCTGCGGCTCGGGCCGGGCGGTCGCGGAGGCGAAGGCCCACTTCGGCGACCGCGTCCGGGTCGTCGGCCTCGACCTCGTGGACTACTTCGCCTTCCAGGGCCCGGAGTTCCACGTCGGATCGGTCCTCACGTGGTCGACCGACGACGTGTTCGACCTGATCACCTGCGTGCACGGCCTGCACTACGTGGGGGACAAGCTCGGCGCGATCACCCGCGCGGCGTCGTGGCTCGCGCTCGACGGCCACTTCCTGGCGAACTTCGACGCCGACGACGTGCGCGACGAGCACGGGGTCCCCTTGGGACGGCCGCTCGCCGACGCCCTGCGCACCGCCGGGTTCGCCTACGACCACGGGAAGCGGCTGCTGTCGTGCGTCGGCGGGCGGGACGTGCCCCTGCCGTTCGAGTACCTCGGCGCGGACGACAAGGCCGGCCCCAACTACACGGGCCAGCCCGCCGTCGTCTCGCACTACCGGCCTTTGTAGACGGTCAGCCGACCGCCTGGAACAGGTACCTGTTGACGCTGAAGAAGTAGTCGTCGCCCAAGCCCCGCAGGTCGTCCGCCCACCGCTCGACCTCGGCGGCGGTGAACCCGTCGCGACCCGGCACGAACGTCGACACCAGCGCGATCAGGCCCTCGCTGAACGAGTCCGGCGCGTAGCCGACGTTCAGCACCGGCAGCACGCTCGTGCGCACGTCCCGGAACCCCGCCGCGGCGAGCACCCCCGGCAGCTTCCGCGGCAGCCGCGGGTCGGCCAGGTGCTGCTCGAACGCCAGCAGCACCCGTGAGGTGAGCGCGTCGTCGTTGGAGCGCCACACCGTTGAGTCCCAGTCGGTGTCCATCAGCAGCAACCGGCCGCCGGGGCGCAGCACGCGCCGCACCTCGGCCAGCGCGCCGGGGACGTCCTCCAGGTACTCGAAGACCTGGGTGGACACCACGACGTCGAACTTCCCGTCGGGGTAGGGGATCCGGTCCGTTCCCGCCTGCCGGAACTCCACCGCGCCACCCGCCCGCTCGGCGGCCATGGCGAGCATCGCCGCCGCCGGGTCGATCCCGCACACCTCGCCGTCGGCGCCGACCTCGTCGGCCATCTCGACGGCGAGGAACCCCGGCCCGCTCCCGACGTCGAGCACCCGCTCGCCCGGTCGCAGTGCCAGGGTCTCCCGCACGACTCGCCGCTGCCGCACCACGTCCGCCGTGAGGTAGGTCGCCTCGATGCGGCGTGAGGTCCGTTCGTCGAACTCCAACGCGCTCATGCGGACATGGTGCACGTCAGCGGCGACGGCGGAACGACGGCCGCCGGACGCTGGTGCCGACGCCCGCGAGGTGCAGCGCGACGCAGAGCAGCCCGGCGGTGATCAGCGTGGACCCGTCGATCACCGAGCCGATCGAGGCGTTCGCGAGGTCGAGCAGCAGGGCCAGCCCGAAAATGACCGCTGCGATGATGGCGAACATCGGTGCCTCCTTGTGTGGCAAGAACTGTTGCCCGGTCACTACCCCGCGACAACAGCCCCCAACCGGGCATTCGGCCCAACTTCGAGGCCCAGGTAGGTCACGTCCCCGTGCTCGGCGACCAGGTGGAAGCCCACCCGGTCGTAGAACGCCCGCGCCGCGGTGTTCGCCGTGAGGACCCCGAGGTGCACACCCGGCACCCCCGCCCGCGCCAGCGCGTCGACGAACGCGGCCATCAGCGCCCGCCCGTGCCCGGCCCGCTGGTGCTCGGGCAGGAGGTCGATGTGCAGGTGCGCCGGGTACTCGGCCAGTTCCGGCACGATCATCCGCTCCGGGGCGTGCAGCAGCTCCACCATCTCCTCGGACGGCGTGGACGGCTCCTGCTCGGGCCTCGGGTAGCGGCCGACGAGCTTGGGCAGCCAGTCGCGGCGGTAGTTCCGGACGAACGTCCGGGTGTCCGCGGTCCCCAGCACGTACCCGACGACCCGCCCTCCGTCGTCCGCGACGAACGCCAGCGTGGGCTCCAGCTCCACGTACGGGAGCGCGAAGACGCTCGGCACCAGCCGCGGGTCGGGGAGTCGCGGGTCGCCGCCCATGCGCGCGCAGACCTCCGCGACGGCGTCGCGATCCGACGCCCGGTACCGCCTGATCCGCACTGGTGGCCTCACTTCCGTTGGGAGCGTTCCCACCGTAGCGGCCCCAAATTGGTCCGGTCCACTGGACGATTACCGGAAAACGACTCGAACGTGCGGCCGCCGTCAACCGATTGGCTCAGTCCGCTGGAGAAATGTCCCGACTCGCGGCGATTCGCGGCAAAACGATCCCAAAACGGTGCAATACTCTTCTACCGCACTACCTTCGGGTGATCGCCGGTGCCCACCGGTCCACAACGAAGGGCCGGTGTGATCCGATTGACGAATGAGCGAATGCCCGAGTTGCCATGGCTCCGGAATCGCGATGGACAGGAGCATCTGTGGAACCTGCGGCGGAATCGGCCAGGTCCCAGCGCCCCTGCGACCTGTGCGGTGGGACGGGCGAAATGGTGTGGCAGCAACCGGAGCGGATCCAGACGGGGTTCGTGCTGAGAGAAGTCCGCCACCCCTGCACGAACGGCTGTTCGGGCTGGTGGAAACTCCCCGCGGCGGAACGCAGTGACACCACCGGCTGGGCGACACAGGCCAACACAGCCCTGACCCTCCCAGACCCCCGCCCCTGACCTACCCGCGACAACCCCCGGACACACCCCTGACGGCCCGCCACGAGCCCCGGCCCCCAGCCCCGGCTCGTGGCCCACGCACGCTCCTCCTGTGCCACGCCCAGGTCCTTCGGACCCCTGGGCTGCCGGAGCCGCCAGTCTTACCGGTACCCCTTGGCCCGACGGCCACGCAACGCAGTCGGCCCTCCTGACCGGACACGCCACCGGCTTCCGTCAAGGCCTTGCACGGCCGGGGAGCACTCCATCCTCCGCGTTGGACCGCACAGCGTCTCACAACCGCTCACCAGCCATAACGGCACTTCACGAACTACCTGGGTCCGATATTGGCGCGCCCTCCACCTGACGGCACCGATCTCGCTCTGGCGACCCTCGACGCACCGTTTCGGCACACCCGATCGATCGCCGGCTCACGTCCGCGCAAACCTTTGCCGTCCAGTCCCCACCGGCGCTCGTAGCCCTGCGAACCGCCTCGCGGCCGGACCTCGT
>NZ_JBHYHC010000077.1:0-21768 GCF_042738955.1 Umezawaea sp. NPDC059074 | reverse complement strand
ACGTCGCCCATCCGGTTCCGCCACGTGGGCCCTCGTCGCCCATCCGGTTCCGCCACGTGGGCCCTCGTCGCCCATCCGGTTCCGCCACGTGGGCCCTCGTCGCCCATCCGGTTCCGCCACGTGGGCCCTCGCCGCCCACCCGGTTCGCCACCCAGGCCGGCGCACCAGGCCTCCACAGCCCGGCCGTTCCCTGGCCTCGGTGTCCCACTGGTCCAAGCCGTTCCGCAGCCTCTGGGTCCTCCAGCAGTCCAAGCCGTTCCGGCGGCATGGACCTCTTCCCCCGCGCGGCCTCGCAGGCCTTCACCTCACCGCGCGGCACCCACCACTCGAACCCGGTTCCACTTCGCCTGGAATACCCGCCGTCCGGCCACCCGTTTTTGTCGTACCCCTCCGCTACCGTCGATTCCGGGGGCCCATCCCTCGCGCGCGTGCGGGGGGTCCCCCCGAATTCAAGACTACCGTCGGGGTACGACAATTCCGGGGGTTCTAGGCCGTGACCAGGCGTGGAGTGTTCGTGGTCAAGTCGATTGGCGTCGTGGTGCCCGCCAATGCCGCTGCCAGCGACTCGGCCCATTCGTGCAGGCCTGTTATGTCGATGTCGTACGGCGGTGTGGTGCGGTACTCGGCGATGTTCTCCGCGCCCCGCCGCAATAGTGCGGCCCCGCCCGCGGAATTGCCGCGGGCCGCGTGGGTCAATCCCACGGCCAGCTGTGCCATTCCCCGCCACAGGCCGCGTTCCGGGCCGTCGGCGGCCTTCCACGCGTCCTCCAGCACCTCGTGCGCGTGGAACGGCATTCCGGCGTCGAGGAGGCGTTGGGCCTCCACCAGCGATTCGGCGGGGGTGCGCGGGACGCCCTCCGGTTGGCGTTCCACGCCCGGCACGCCGTAGGGGAGCGGGCGGCCGAGGCCGTCGCGGGGGCGGGCGTTGCGGGCTCTGCCCTCGGGGTCGCGGTCGCGGACCGGTGGGGTCGCGGGGGCGGCGATCAGCGGGCCCGGTTCGCCGCAGTGCTCGCACGGGCCCGTCGTCTCGCGTTCCCGGATCCTGCCGCACTCCGGGCAGACGGCGTCCAACCAGCAGGCCGGGTCCCCTCGCTCCGCATCCACGTCCGCGATCCTCCCACCTCTTCGGGGGCTGGCCCTACCCCGGCACGGGTGTCGGCCCCATCGTGCGCGCCGTCCGCCGCTCCTAGGTTTCCGGTGACGCACAACGAGGGGGAGAACGATGACGAGCACGGTGGTGGAAGCCCCGGCGCGGTCGCGGCTGTCGTACGGGGTGGCGGGGCTGGTCGCCGTCGTCCTGACGGCGGTCGCGGGCGGCTACGGCTACCACGGCGACGAGCTGTACTTCCTGGCCGCGGGCCGCCACCTGGCGTGGGGGTACCCGGACCAGCCGCCGCTGACGCCGTTCGTGGCGCGCGTGATGGACCTGATCGCCCCGGATTCCCTGGTGGCGCTGAGGATCCCGGCCGCGCTCGCCGCCGGGTTGACGGTGCTGTTCGTGTCGCTGATCGCCCGCGAGATGGGCGGACGGCCCCGCGCGCAGCTGCTCGCGGCGGCGAGCGCGGCGGTGTCCGGGCTGGTGCTCGTGCCGGGGCACATGCTGCACACCACGACGATCGACATCTGCCTGTCCGCCGCGCTGGTGTGGCTGGTGGTCCGGGTGCTGCGGACCGGGGACGCGCGGCTGCTGCTGGCCGCGGGCGGTGTGCTCGGCCTGGGAATGCTGAACAAGTACCAGATCGCCGCGGTCGCGGTGGCGCTGGTGATCGGGCTCGCGGCGGTCGGGCCGCGCGGTCTGCTGCGCAGCCCGTGGTTCCTCGGTGGTGTGCTGCTGGCGCTCGCGCTGTGGGCGCCGAACCTCTGGTGGCAGGCCCAGAACGGGTGGCCGCAGCTGGAGATGGCGCAACTGCTGAGCGAACGCGGCGGCATGACCGCGCGGCTGTCGTTCATCCCGTTCCAACTGGTCTACGTCAGCCCGTTCCTCGTCCCGCTGTGGGTCGCGGGCCTGGTCCGGCTCCTGCGCACGCCCGAGTTCCGCTTCCTCGGCGTCGCCTACCTGGTGCTGGCCGGGGCGTTCATCGCCGCGGGCGGATCGGCGCTCTACCTGTTCGGCGCCTACCCCGCGCTGCTGGCCGCGGGTGGTCTGGCGGTCGACGGCTGGCTCGACCGCGGCGCCCGTGGACGCCGGGTCACGGTCGGTGTCCTGCTGGGAGCGTCGACGGTGTTCATCGCGCCGCTGGCGATGCCGCTCGTGCCCTTGGACAAGCTGTCGACGATCCCGGTGGTCCAGCTCAACGGCCTCACCGCGGAGCAGTTCGGCTGGCCGGAGCTGACCGACACCGTCGCCGGGGTCTACCGGGACTTGCCCGCTGGTCAACGCGAGCACGCGATCGTGCTCACCGAGAACTTCGGCGAGGCCGCCGCGCTCGAACGGTATGGCGCCGACGGTCGACTGCCTTCTGTCTACAGCGGCTACCGCGGGTACGGCGCCTGGGGTCCGCCGCCGGAGACGGCGACCACGGTGGTGATCGTGGGCTCGGGGAAGAAGACCGACCCGCCCGCGTGGGCGACCAGGGCCTGCCGGGGCGGAGTGCGCCAGGTGGCCACCACCGGCAACGCCCAGGGCGTGCGCAACAAGGAACAGGGCGGTCGCGTCTGGGTGTGCACCGGCGTGAGCGAGTCCTGGGCCGCGATGTGGCCCGGTATCCGCCACCTGGACTGAGCCACTCCGACACCGGATTGCTCCGTATCGTTCATCCACCGGTGGCAATTCTCGTGGCAGTCTCATCCCATCGTGTGATCTTTAATCACACTGCGTTAGCCCGTGGATCCCTGCCCACGGGAGGCGCACGCCCTCGGGAGAGGACACGCCAGTGCTGAAATCCCGTGCCACCGGGTGGAACGCGGTGGGCCTGCTGGTCGTGGCGGCGGTCGTCGCCGTCGCGGTCCAGGCAGCGCCCGCCACGGCCGCCACGCCGCTCACCGTCGCCCAGGCCATCGGCCAGCAGACGGGGGCGTCCGCGACCGTCCGCGGCTACGTCGTCGGCCAGCCCACCGCGACCTCCACCGTGACCCGCTCGAACTTCCCGTCCGACTTCGCCCTGGCCCTCGCCGACTCGGCGAGCGAGACCTCCACGTCGAAGATGGTCTACGTCCAGATCACCTCGTCGTTCCGGAGTGCGTACGGTCTCCAGACGAACCCCGGCCTGATGGGCAAGCAGCTCGACGTCACCGGCAAGCTCGGCGCGTACTTCTCGCACGCCGGCCTCACCTCGACGACGGCGTTCGCGCTCGCGGGCGGCGGCGGCACGACCCCGCCGACGACCACCACGACCACGACCCCGCCGACGGGCACCCCCGGCGACTACGACCGCACGTACTACCTGCCCGCGATCGGCAAGTCCGGCACGGCGCTGCGCACGTCGTTGAACCAGATCATCCGCACGAACACGAAGCTCACCTACGACCAGGTCTGGGACGCGCTCAAGCTCACCGACCAGGACCCGAACAACTCCAACAACGTGATCCTGCTGTACTCCGGCACGTCACGGGCCAAGAGCCTCAACGGCGGCAACCCCGACGACTGGAACCGCGAGCACGTCTGGGCCAAGTCGCACGGCGACTTCGGCACCGCGACCGGCCCCGGCACGGACATCCACCACCTGCGGCCGACCGACGTGACGGTGAACTCCGACCGCGGCAACAAGGACTTCGACCTCGGCGGCACCCAGTCGACGGAGGCGCCGGGCAACTACACCGACTCCGACTCGTGGGAGCCGCGCAACGCCGATAAGGGCGACGTGGCCCGGATGATCTTCTACATGGCCATCCGCTACGAGGGCAACGACGGGTACCCGGACCTCGAGGTCAACGACAGCACCAGCAACGGCACCAACCCGTACATCGGCAAGCTGTCGGTGCTGAGGCAGTGGAACCTCCAGGACCCGCCGAGCGCGTTCGAGAAGCGCCGCAACCAGGTCATCTACGACACCTACCAGCACAACCGCAACCCGTTCATCGACCACCCGGAGTGGGTCACGTCGATCTGGGGCTGACCGGACCGAAGGGGCCGTCCACGAGGACGGCCCCTTCTTCCGGCCTTTACATGTGACCATACGGTCACCTATTCTTCCGTCGTGACCGACGACGACCGCGTGTTCAAGGCGCTCGCCGACCCGACCCGCCGCTTCCTCCTCGACCTGCTCTTCGCGCGCGACGGCCGCACGCTCACGGAGTTGGAGGCGGAGGTGGAGATGACCCGCTTCGGCGTGATGAAGCACCTCAGGGTGCTGGAGGACGCCGGGCTCGTCGTGACCCGCAAGTCGGGCCGGGAGAAGCTGCACCACCTCAACGCGGTCCCGATCCGGCTGATCCACGACCGGTGGATCGACAAGTACACCGAGCGCCGCGTCTCGGCGCTCGCCGACCTCAAGACCGAGCTGGAGGCCCGACATGACCGCGAGCACCGTGCAGGTGAACAGGGTGTGGATCAAGGCGACCCCGCAGGCGGTGTGGGACGCGATCACGAGCACTGACTGGAACGGCAGGTACGGCTACGAGTGCCCCGGCCACTACGACCTGCGCCCCGGCGGCGAGTACCGCGTCACCGCCAGCGACGCGATGAAGGAGCACGGCGCCCCGGACGTGATCATCGACGACGAGGTCCTGGAATCGGACCCGCCGCACAAGCTGGTGCAGACGTGGCGGGCGAACTTCTCACCGGAATCGGCCGCGGAGGGCTACACCAAGCTGACGTGGGAGATCGTGGAGGAGTACGGCTCGGTCCGACTCACCGTGACCCACGAACTCACCGGCGCCCCGATCGCCGCGGCCCAGGTCGCGGGCGACATCCCCGGTGCCGGCGGCGGCTGGGCGTACATCGTCAGCGACATCAAGACCCTGCTGGAGACCGGCAAGTCCCTGGCCGGGGCCACCGCGCCGTAGTCGTCGCCGGGTGCGGTCGGGGTGGTGACCGCATACTGGCCGACATGCCCGCGCACTGGGTGTTGCACGTCGACCTCGACGAGTTCATCGCCGCGGTCGAGGTGGTGCGCAGGCCGGAGTTGCGGGGGCTGCCCGTCGTGGTCGGTGGGCGGGGTGATCCGGGGGAGCGGGCGGTCGTCGCCACGGCGTCGTACGCCGCGCGGGAGTTCGGGGTCCGCTCGGGAATGCCGTTGCGGTTGGCCAGGAAGCGGTGTCCGGACGCGGTGTTCCTGCCGACCGACCCGCCCGCCTACGAGGCCGCGTCCGCCGAGGTGTTCGCGGTGCTGCGGGAGTTCCCCGTGGTGGTCGAGGTGCTCGGGTGGGACGAGGGGTTCCTCGGCGCGGAGACCGACGACCCGCTCGCGCTCGCGGAGGAGGTCCGGGACGCCGTGCGGGCCGCGACCGGGCTGGAGTGCTCGGTCGGTGTCGGGGACAACCGGTTGCGCGCCAAGCTGGCCACCAGGTTCGGCAAACCGGCGGGGGTCTTCCTGCTCACCAAGGACAACTGGGTCGAGGTGATGGCCGACCGGCGGGTCGACGCGCTGTGGGGGATCGGGGCCCGCGTGACGGCCCGGCTCGCGGAGCTGGGCGTCGAGACCGTGCGGCAGCTCGCCGCAGCCGACGACACGGAGCTGGCCGCGCGGTTCGGGCCCGCCATGGGGCCGCACTACCGGCGGCTCGCGCTCGGCGCGGCCGACACCGCGGTCACGGCGACCCCGCACGTGGCGAAGTCGCGCAGCCGCGAGACCACGTTCCAGCAGGACCTGACCGACCGCGCGGACATCGACCGCGAGGTCGTGGCGCTCGCGGCGAGGGTGGCGGAAGACGTCGCGGCGGAAGGACGTCCGGTGCTGCGGGTGGCGGTGAAGGTCCGGTTCGCACCGTTCTTCACCGCCACCCGCAGCGCGACGCTGCCGACCCCGACCGTGGACGCGCACGCCCTCGAAAGCGCCGCGCTGGCCGTGGCGGACCTGTTCGAGTTCACCAGGCCGGTGCGGCTGCTGGGCGTGCGCGCGGAGTTCTAGTAGCGGTACTGGTCCGACTTGAACGGGCCCTCGACGGTGACGCCGATGTAGTCCGCCTGCTTCTGCGTCAGGGTCGTCAGCTTCACGCCCAGCGCGTCCAGGTGCAGGCGGGCGACCTTCTCGTCCAGGTGCTTGGGGAGCACGTAGACCTGGCGGTCGTACTCGCCCTCCTTCGTGAACAGCTCGATCTGCGCCATCGTCTGGTTCGTGAACGAGTTCGACATGACGAAGCTCGGGTGGCCGGTGGCGTTGCCCAGGTTCAGCAGGCGGCCCTCGGACAGCACGATGACCGAGTGGCCGTCGGGGAACGCCCACTCGTGGACCTGCGGCTTGATCTCGATCTTCCGGATGCCGGGGACCTTCGCCAGGCCCGCCATGTCGATCTCGTTGTCGAAGTGGCCGACGTTGCCGACGATGGCGTTGTGCTTCATCTTGGCCATGTCCGCGGCCATGATGATGTCCAGGTTGCCGGTCGTGGTGATGAAGATGTCGCCGCGGTGCACGACGTCCTCCAGCGCCACGACGTCCAGGCCCTCCATCGACGCCTGGAGCGCGCAGATCGGGTCGATCTCGGTGACGACGACCCGCGCGCCCTGGCCGCGCAGGGATTCCGCCGCGCCCTTGCCGACGTCGCCGTAGCCGCAGATCACCGCGAGCTTGCCCGCGATCATCACGTCGGTGCCGCGGTTCAGACCGTCCACAAGGGAGTGCCGGATGCCGTACTTGTTGTCGAACTTGGACTTCGTGACGGAGTCGTTGACGTTGATCGCCGGGAACAGCAGCGTGCCGTCGGCGGCCAGCTTGTAGAGCCGCTTGACGCCGTTCGTGGTCTCCTCGGTCACGCCCTTGATCGCCGCGGCGATGCGGGTGAAGCGGCCCACGTCCTCGGTCAGCGACCGCGCGAGCGTGGCCAGCACGATCCGGTACTCGTCCGCGTCGTCGTCGGTCGGCGCGGGGACGGCGCCCGCCGCCTCGAACTCGACGCCCTTGTGCACCAGCATCGTGGCGTCGCCACCGTCGTCGACGATCATGTTCGGGCCGAGGCCGTCGGCGAACTGGAACAGCTGGTCGGTGCACCACCAGTAGTCCTCGAGGGTTTCACCCTTCCAGGCGAACACCGGCGTGCCGGTCGGCTCCTCGGGAGTCCCGTTCGGGCCCACCACGACGGCCGCCGCGGCCTCGTCCTGCGTGGAGAACACGTTGCACGACACCCAGCGCACGTCCGCGCCCAGCGCCACCAGCGTCTCGATCAGCACGGCGGTCTGCACGGTCATGTGCAGCGAGCCGGCGACCCGTGCGCCCTTCAACGGCTGCGACTCGGCGAACTCGCGGCGAGTGGCCATCAGACCAGGCATTTCCTGCTCGGCGAGGCGCATCTGGTGCCTGCCGGACTCCGCCAGCGACAGGTCCGCGACCGCGAACTCGATCCCGTTGACCTTCTGCAGCTTGGAACTCAAAACCCACTACCTCCTGTGTCAGGAGGCGCCCTTGGGGTTGGAGTCGCGAGCCGAGCGTGGCGGGCCGTGCCCGTCGCAGCGCCTCTCGACTCCTTTCCAGCATGGCAACGCGGCCCGCGCGTTGTCAACGTGACCGGGTTGGCACAATCGGGTGCATGCCGGGCAAGCGCAGTGCGGGAATCCTGTTGTACCGCCGGACCGACGAGACCACCGAGGTCCTCCTGGGTCACATGGGAGGGCCCTTCTGGGCGAAGAAGGACGACCACGCGTGGTCCGTCCCGAAGGGCGAGTACCTCGACGACGAAACCCCCGAGGCCGCGGCCCGCCGCGAGTTCCAGGAGGAACTCGGCCTCCCCGTCCCGGACGGCGACCTGGTGGAGTTGGGCGAGGTCAAGCAGTCCGGCGGCAAGGTCATCACGGCCTGGGCCCTGCACGCCGACCTCGACCCGGCCGACGTCGTGCCGGGCACGTTCGAACTGGAGTGGCCGCCGAAATCGGGGCAGGTGAAGGAGTTCCCGGAGGTCGACCGGGTCGCGTGGTTCACCGTGGAGGACGCCCGAACCAAGATCGTGAAAGCCCAGGCGGCCCTGCTGGACCGCCTGCTCGAGTTGCCGTGAAGGCCGAGGTCAGGCCGCCGTCTCGAGGGTGACGTGGCGGATGTGGTGCGAGGTGGCCATGGCGATCCACCTCGACGAGGTCCCGGCCTTGTCCGTGCCGCGTCCGCACATCTCCAGTTGCTCGTCCCCCCACGAGTAGTCGTGACCGGCGAAGTCGGGCGACCGCACGAGTTCGCCCGCCAAGTCGGCGAAACCCTCGGCGAACGCCCCGCTCGACGACCGGTTCACCTGGCGGCGAAGCACGATCCGCCCACCCTCGATCGTGTAGTGCAGGTAGGGGTTGGGCTGCCGGGCGTTCGAATCGGGACCCTGCCGAGCGGGCACGGGGTGCACCACCCCGTAGTCGCCGTACCGCACCGGTGCGGCGACCAAGCGGTTCACCTCGCGCCACAGTCCGAGCTCGTGCCGGACCTCGGTCACGGTGGCGTACCCGGTCCGCGAGTTGGTCGGCACCGACCCGGCCAGCAGGGTGACCGAGGTCCACCGGTCGAGGGATCGGGCGGTGTCCACGACGCTCTTCAGCAGCAGTGGTGTCACCGCCTCGAAGTACCCGACGTCGAGGACGACGTGCAGGTCGTTCGCACCGGTCAGGTCGGCCACGCGCGCCATCCGGTTCGCCAGTTCGGCGATCGGCAGGGTCACGTCGCGCACCCGCACCACCACGGGCCGGTCCTCGTGCTGCCGCAGCCTGGCCACCTTGCCGAGTACCTCGGCGGAGGAGTCCTCCGACACGACCGGAACGAGCGCGGGACCAGGGGGCGGAATCAGCCCGAACCTCGCCTCGACCCTCTCCTCCAACTGCTCGAACGCGCCGCCGGGGGTCGTGCCCAGTGCGCTCGCCGCTGTCAGCCGGTGGATGTCCACCCACAGCGGGCGGCCGCGTTCCGCCAGGTGCACGGCCGCGTCGACGACCTTGGCCAGCACCTGGTCCTTCGACCGGGGCGGCTTGTCCAGCAGGTCCACCATCGGCTGCACGTCGTCTTGCGCGTGCAGCAGGGCTTCGAGCTCGCCCACCTTGCTCTGCACCGCGATCACCGGTTCGCCCGCCATGCCGGAACCCCCTTCGCCGCTTCCGAGTGTTCTGGAAGCGGCGAACGAGGAGAGTCACCCGGACGAGTGGAAACGTTCGTCGGATCGTGTTCCGGACAGTCAGCTTTCGAAGTTCGGCGTCGCCGTCCGGGCGGTGGCGGTGCGGTCCTTGGGGAGTTCCCAGTCCTCCTGCCGTCCCAACGGCGTGAGGTCGAGGTAGTAGTACGAGCCGCCCGTCGCCTCCGCCCCACGCGCGTACGACGAGTACGTGTGGAACACCTCGTCGCCGTCCCGGAGGAAGATGCTCTGACCTGGTGCCTCGCCGGGTTCCGCGTTCTCGACCGGGCTGTAGTTGTACTCGGCCGGGGTCACCGAGGGGTCGAGGGTGGCGTGGAAGTCGTAGTTGAAGTCGCTGCCGTGCGACGAGTACCAGGGGAACGTCCACCCCTTCGTCGCCTTGTACGCCTCGATCTTCGCCAGTGGCGCTCGGGACACGAAGGCGAGTGACGTGTCGCGCGTGTTGAGGTGCCTGATCAGGCCGTCCGACACCTCGTCCGCGCCCGCGCTGCACGACGAGCAGCCCGCGTCCCAGCTCGGGTCGAACATGAAGTGGCCCAGTACCAGCTGGCTGCGGCCCTCGAACAGGTCGAGCAGCCGCGCCTTCCCGGCCGGGCCGTCGAACACGTAGTCCTTGTCGATCCGCACCATCGGCAGCTCGCGGCGCTCGGTGTTCAGGGCGTCGCGGGCCCGCGTCAGTGCTTTCTCCTTGGCCAGCAGCGCCTTGCGGGCGACCAGCCACTCGTCGCGCGAAACGACCTCGGGCAAGCTCATGGGAAGCTCCTCTCGTCACAGGGGTAGACCTCCGGACGGGGGGACAATCATCGGTTCGGCCGAAGCCGACCCGTCACAGCTCCGCGAGTCGCGCCCGGCCGTGTCGGGACAGCCACTGCTCGAACGTCATCAGGCCAGGGTGCAACGCCCGCAGCGCCGGGACGTCCGCCCGTTCACCGGGGGAGGGCGCGGCGAACACCTCGGCGAGCGCCGGGTCGTGCTGGCGGATCAGGGCGAGCGGGATCTGGTGGTAGGCCACGGGGTGGCCGAGCGCGCGGCCGAGGACCGTCGCCAGTTCGCGCGGGGTGCGCTCGTCGCCCGCGATCGTCAGGGAGCGGCCCGCGTAGGCCGCCGGGTCGGCGAACACGAGAGCGGCGAACGCGCCGATGTCGTCCACGCCGATGAGCTGGTACTTCGTGTCCGGGTCGAGCAGGTGCGCGAACGAGCCGTCCAGCACGTCCTTCGACACGACCAGGCCGTCCATGAACGTCGCCGGGCGCAGCACGGTCGTGGGCAGGTCCAGCGACGAGAGGTGCCGTTCGACCTCCCACTTGCTGTCGAACGACGCCACGCCCGTGCGTTCCGCGGCTTCCACGAGGGAGGCGTAGACGAAGTGCGCCACACCCGCCGAAGCCGCCGCGTCGGCGACCGCGCGCCCCCACCGGACCTCGGTCTCGACGTCGTAGCCCAGCGGCGCGCCGGGGTCGTGCGGCGCGGGCTGCACGCTGAACACGCCGTGCGCGCCCTTCATGGCCTGCGCCAGCGTGAACGGGTCGTCCATGTCGGCGAAGACCACCTCGGCCCCCGCCGCGGCCAACGCCTGGGCGGCGGCGGACGTAGTCGTCCTGGTCAGGGCCCGAACGTGCCACCCGGCGGCCAGGAGGTGGGCGGCCGTCGCACCGCCCTGCTTGCCGGTCGCCCCGACCACCACGACGGTCTCGCCCAAAACTACCTCCAGAGCCGGACTGTTTCGTCCCACACTATCCGGCACGGGACGAAACAGGGGTCACGGCAGCGGGGGCGCGGTGCTCTGCCGGACGACCAGCGTCGTCGCCAGTTCGATCCGCCGGTGCTCGGGCTTCTCCCCGCGCGCCAACGTGATCGCGAGCCGCGTGCCCGCCGCGGCCATGTCCTGCAACGGCTGCCGCACGGTCGTGAGCGGCGGACCGACCCACTCGGCCAGCGGCAGGTCGTCGAAGCCGACGACGCTCAGGTCCTGCGGCACCCGCAGACCGGCCGCGCGCGCGGCCTCGTACACGCCGAGCGCCTGGAGGTCGCTGCCCGCGAAGATCGCGGTGGGGCGGTCCGGGCGGGACAGCAGCACGGTCGCCTGCTTGAACCCCGAATCCACGTGGAAGTCGCCGTTGCGCACCAGGTCCGGGTCCACGGTCAGGCCCGCAGTCTCCAGAGCCGCGCGGTAGCCGTCCACCCTGGCCCGGCTGCACAGCACCCGCTCCGGGCCGCCGATCATGCCGATCCGGGTGTGCCCCAGTTCCAGCAGGTGGCGGGTCGCGGTGAGGCCGCCGTTCCAGTTGGTCGCGCCGATCGACGGGGTCTCGGGGCCGGGCTCGCCGACCGGGTCGACCACGACGACCGGGATGTCACGGGCGCGCAGCTTCGCCAGCTGCGTCGCGCTGAGGTCGGAGAACACCGCGATCACGCCCAGCGGCCTGCGGGCGATCACGCTCTCCAGCCAGCCGTGGCCGGGCGTGAGCCTGCCCTGCGACTCGGACATGACCACGGCCAGCCCGTGCTCGCGGGCGACCTGCTCCGCGCCCCGGATGATTTCCAGCGCCCAGGCGCTCTCCAACTCGTGGAACATCAGTTCCACTAGAGTGGACCTGCGCGAGCGGTCGTCGCCCCGGCGTTGGTAGCCGTGCCGCCGGATGATCGCCTCGACCCGTTCCCTGGTGTGGGCGGCCACGTCGGTCCGCCCGTTCATCACCTTCGAAACTGTCGGGACCGACACGCCGGCCTCGGTCGCGATGTCGGCAATGGTGATCTTTCCCGACTCGGGTCCGCCGGATGCGGAGGGCTGGGCTTTCGCTGGCATGCGCGCAGTCTACGGTAGCGGGACGCCAGTTCGAAACTATCGGCACTTATTTGCCGAATCCGGCGGTCAGGCCGCTGAGCAGGTAACGCCTCCCGATCAGGTACACGGCGAAGATCGGCAGCACCGACAGGGTAACCGCGGCGAGCAGCGCGGGCACGTCGGTGCCGAACTGGTCCTGGAAGGTCCACAGCCCCAGCGTGAGCACCCGGCTCGACTCCGACTGCGTCAGCACGAGCGGGAACAGGAACCCGTTCCACGCGTTGAGCGCGGTGTACACGATGACCGTGACGATCGCGGGCTTGGCCATCGGCAGCACCAGGTACCGCAGGGCGCCGAACGCGCTCGCGCCGTCGATCGTCTGCGCCTCGTACAGCTCGCGCGGCACGTCGCGGAGGCTGTTGGTCAGCACCAGCGTCGCCACCGGCAGCGCGAACGCCGCCGTGGGCAGGATGATCGCGGTGAGGCTGTCGTACAGGTTCAGCCTGGTGATCAGCAGGTACACCGGGATGATCGTGGCCTGCGCGGGGATCGCCAGCCCGGCGAGCAGCAGGGTGAACCCGCGCTGCACGAGCCTGCTGTGGCTGCGGGCGACCGCGTACGCCGCGGGGACGCCCAGCAGCACCACGATGGCGACCGTGGCCACCGTGACGACGATGTTGTTGACCAGGTACCCGCCGAACCCGCCGTTCAGGACGGTCCGGTAGTTGTCCAGGGTCGGGTTCTTCGGCGGTTGGAGCGGGTTGTCGCTCAGGTAGTCGGACCGGCGGCTCAGGCTGACCGTGACCATGTAGTACAGCGGTCCCATGACCACGACCAGCCACACCAGCGCCGAGACCCCCGCGGGCCAGTTGCGCTTCACGCGCCCTCCTGCTGACTGGTCATGGACCGGTACCCGGTCACCCGCATCACGAGCAGCGACAACCCGGTCCCGACGACGACGAGCAGCACGGCCATGGTGCTGGCGTAGCCCATCTCGAACCCGCTGAAGCCGGTGATGTACATGTGCAGCGGCGCGATCCGGGACGCGGTGCCCGGTCCGCCGTTGGTGAGGATCAGGACGGTGTCGAACGTGGTCAGCGACCCGACGATCATCAGGATCGACGACGTGATGATCGTGTAGCGCAGCTGCGGCAGGGTGATGTGGAAGAACTGCCGCACCCGGCCCGCGCCGTCGATCGTCGCCGCCTCGTACAGCGTCTTGGGGATCGCCCGCGCCGCGCCCTGGTAGAGCAGCGTGTGGAACGGGACGTACTGCCAGGTGATCACGAACGCCACCGTGTAGAGCACGATGTTCGGGTTGCCGAGGAACTGGACGTCCTTCAGCGCCCCCAACACCTGCGGCACGCCGAAGTTCGGGTCGAGCACCGCCTTCCACAGCAGCGCGATGGCCGCCGTGGACAGCAGCAGCGGGAGGAAGAAGAGGGAGCTGAGCACCGCGCGGGTGCGCTGGCGGCCCGCGGCCCAGACGCCGATCAGCAGTGCGATCGGCGTCTGGGCCAGCCACGAGACCACCATCAGGATCGCGGTGCGGCCCACCGCGTCGCGCGCCTGACCGTCCTCGGCGAGCCGGGCCCAGTTGTCCACCCCGTTCGGTTGCGGTGTGCCCAGTCCGTCCCAGGACGTGAAGCTGAGAACCACGACGAGGACCATGGGCAGCGCGGCGAACAGGGTGAAGAACGCGAAAGCGGGTGCGGCGTACCAGAAGGACGGTCGTTGGCGCATGGTCAGCCCGCCGCCAGCGCGTCGACGAAGCCCTGCGGCGTCTGCTTGCCCAGGAACAGCTCCTGCAGCTGGGTCAGCATCTTGGTCGCCTGGTCCGCGGTCAGGTCCTGGTCCCACGACAGCTGGAACGTCTTGGCCTTCTCGACCTGGTCGTAGATCCACGTCGTGTACTCGGAGTTCGCCGCCTTGGCCAGCTTCTCCTTCGCGCCCGCCACCGCGGGCACGTCACCGGCGTCGATCAGCGACTGCACGTACTTCTCGTCGTTCAGCGCGGTCGAGACGAACTTCTTGGCCGCGTCGATCGACTTCGAGGACTTCGTGATGGAGTAGAAGTTGCTCACGTTGCCCACGACGGTGCCCGCGTCGCCCTTGCCGCCCGGCAGCGTCGGGAACGCCACCCAGCCGAGCTTGCCGTTCTTGACGAAGTCCGGGCTCTCCTGGAGCTGGTTCGTGTACTCCCACGACCCCATCAGGTGCATCGCCGCCTTGCCCTGGGAGAAGATGGTGGACGCGCCGCCCGCGTCGTAGCCGACGGAAGCGTAGTTCGTGCCGAAGGCGCCGCGGTCGACGAGCTCCTTGACCTTGGTCGCCGCCTGGAGGACCGCCGGGTCCTTCCAGCCCGCCGGGCCCTTGTCCCTGATGTTCTTGAAGACGTCCGAGCCGCCCTGCCGGTCGAGCAGGTACTCGATCCACATCAGCTCGGTCCACGCCTGCGTGCCCGCCAGCGCGATCGGCTGCACGCCCGCGCCCTTGAACTTGTCCACGAGCGCCAGCAGGTCGTCCCAGGTGGACGGAGGCGTCGCACCGGCCGCGGTGAAGACGTCCTTGTTGTAGAACAGGATGACGGGCTGCATGCCGCGCATGGGGAGGCCGTAGTACTTGCCGTCGATCTTCGCGCCGTCCAGGACGCTGGGGAGGAAGGCGTCCTTGAGCGCCTTGTTCTCGTCCAGCACCGGGGTGAGGTCGACGACCTTGTCGGCGTCGACGTACTCCTTGAGGTTGCCGCCGCCCCAGTTGAAGAAGACGTCCGGCGCGTTGGGCGATCCGATCGCGACCCGCAGCTTCTGCTTGTACGGGTCGTTGCCGAAGGTCTCCAGCGTGCCGCCCGCGCCCTCGGCGGAGGACTTCTCGACCGGGTTCAGCGCTTTGTCCTGCAGCGCCCACACCTTGAAGGGGCCACCACCGCCGCTCCCCGCCGTCGGGCCCGAGGTGCCGCACGCGGCTACCGCTGCGACCATCGCTACCAGGGTGATCAGGGCCTGCGTTCTAGACCGGCGGGACATGTGACCGCCTTCCTCTCTGCCACGGTGCCGAGTATCGAAACATTTCGAAACCTGTTCGACTTGCGCAGACAGTAGGGCCGGGTCAATTAGGGTGTCAAGGGTCACTTTTGTGGCCAATTTGTGCCGTTCTAGCTGCTCATTGTGTTTCGAAGTGTTTCCGATAGTATCGGCGACTGTTGAGGAACTTGCGTTGAAGAGGAGCGCCGGAGTGCCTGGAGATTCCCGTACCACCGGAGCGGCGTGGGCCGATCCGCGGCGCCCGCTCGACGAGCGGGTCGCACTGCTGCTCGCCGACATGACGGTCGAGGAGAAGCTCGCCCAGCTGGTCGGGGTCTGGGTGGGCGTGTCGCCCGGCGACGCCGAGGTCGCCCCCGCGCAGAACGAGTTCGCCGAGGAGCTGCCGGAGTGGTCCGAGCTGACCAAGCCGGGCCTCGGGCAGCTCACCCGCGTCTTCGGCACGAGCCCGGTCGACCCGGTGGTCGGCGCAAGGGCGCTCGCCGAGACCCAGCGCAAGCTGGTCGAGGGCAGCAGGCTCGGCATCCCCGCGATGTCGCACGAGGAGTGCCTGTCCGGGTTCACCGCCTGGCAGGCCACGGTGTTCCCGACCCCGCTGGCGTGGGGCGCGACGTTCGACCCGGACACGATCGAGGCCATGGCCGCGGGCATCGGGCGGCAGATGCGGGACGTGGACGTGCACCAGGGCCTCTCGCCCGTGGTCGACGTCAGCCGCGACGCGCGCTGGGGCCGCACCGAGGAGACCATCGGCGAGGACCCGTACCTGGTCGGGCTCCTCGGCGCCGCCTACACCCGCGGCCTGGAGTCGAGCGGGATCGTGGCGACCCTCAAGCACTTCGCGGGCTACTCGGCCTCACGATCCGGCCGCAACCACGCCCCGGTGTCGATGGGCCCGCGCGAGTTCGCCGACGTGGTGCTGCCGCCGTTCGAGATGGCGCTGCGGCTCGGCGGCGCGCGCTCGGTGATGCACTCCTACGCCGACGTCGACGGCGTGCCGCCCGCCGCGAACCCCGTGCTGCTCACCGAGCTGCTGCGGGAGACGTGGGGCTTCGACGGCGTGGTCGTGTCGGACTACTTCGGCGTCTCGTTCCTGGAGACCACGCACGGCGTCGCCTCCTCGCCGGGCCACGCGGGCGCGCTCGCGCTCGCCGCGGGCGTGGACGTGGAGCTGCCGACCGTCCGCTGCTACGGCGCCCCGATGGTCGACCTCGTGCGCTCGGGCGAGCTGTCGGAGGAGGTCGTCGACCGCGCCGTGACCCGCGTGCTGCGGCAGAAGGGCGAACTCGGCCTGCTCGACGCCGACTGGGCGCCCGCGCCCGTCCCCGAGACGATCGACCTGGACCCGCCCGCGCTGCGCGCGCTGGCCCGCACGATCGCCGAGCGGTCCGTGGTGCTGCTGGACAACGAGCAGGACGCCCTGCCGCTGCGGTCCCCGAGCCGCATCGCGGTGGTCGGTCCGTGCGCGGACAACGCGCTCACGATGCTCGGCTGCTACGCGTTCCCCAGCCACGTCGGCCCGCAGTACCCCGACGTGCCGCTCGGCGTCGACATCGCGACCGTCCTGGAGGGCATCCGCGCCGAGTTCCCCGAGACCGAGGTCGAGTACGCGCAGGGCTGCGCGGTGGACGACGACGACCTGAGCGGGCTGGCCGAGGCCATCCGGGTCGCCCGTGACGCCGACGTGTGCGTCGCCGTGCTGGGCGACCGCTCCGGGCTGCTCGGCCGCGGCACGTCCGGCGAGGGCTGCGACGCCGATGACCTGGCACTCCCCGGCGTGCAGGCCGACCTGCTGGCGGCCTTGCTCGAAACCGACGTGCCCGTGGTGCTGGTGCTCGTCGCCGGACGGCCGTACGCGCTCGGCGACTACCGCGGCGCGGTCGCGACCGTGCAGACGTTCTTCCCCGGCGAGGAGGGCGCGGCGGCCATCGCGGGCGTGCTCAGCGGCCGGGTCAACCCGTCCGGCAAGCTGCCCGTCCAGGTCCCGAACACCCCCGGCGGCCAGCCCTCGAGCTACCTGCACGCCAAGCTCGCGGGCCCCACCGAGTTCAGCTCGGCCGAGCCGACCCCGCGCTTCCCGTTCGGCCACGGCCTGTCGTACACGACGTTCGGCTACCGGGACCTGCGGGTCTCCCGCGACACCATCCCGACCGACGGGGAGGTGGAGGTCTCCTGCGTCGTCGAGAACACCGGGACCCGCACGGGCGTCGAGGTCGTGCAGCTCTACCTGCACGACCCGGTCGCGTCCGTGGCCCGGCCGGTGCGCCAGCTCGCGGGCTTCACCCGCCTGGAACTGGAGCCCGGCGACGCCGTCCGCGTCACGTTCCGCCTGCACGCGGACCGCACGTCGTTCACGGGCATCGCGGGACGGCGGATCGTCGAGCCCGGCGTGATCGAGGTGCTCGTCGGCGCGTCCAGCGAGGACATCCGGCTGAGCGGCGACTTCAGCGTCGTCGGAGCGCCCCGCGAGGTCGGCCACGACCGCGTCCTCACCACCCCGGTGGCACTCGGCTAGCCGCGCGCGGCGTCGGCGACAGCGTGGTCGCCCGGCCCGTGCGCCGGGGTTCCGGGAATTGTCGGTGGTGCCGGCTAGGGTCCGGAGGACGTCGAGACCTCGGACTGGAGGACCACCATGAGCTTCGTGACGTCCGCGCAGCCGCACGGCACGCCCACCTGGATCGACCTGGGCATACCCGACCTGGACCGGGCGAAGTCGTTCTACGGGGCGGTGTTCGGGTGGGAGTTCGACACCGGGCCCGCCGAGACCGGCCACTACACGACCGCGCTGCTCGACGGGCGGCGGGTCGCGGCGATCGCGCCGAACGAGGGCGAGTCGGAGTTCTGGTGGAACGTCCACCTCGCGGTGGACGACTGCGACGCGGCGGCCGCGGCCGTGCGGGCTGCGGGCGGTTCGGTGGCCGTGGAGCCGATGGACGTGATGACGCAGGGGCGGACGGCGCTCGTCGTCGATCCGGTGGGCGCGCCGTTCGGGCTGTGGCAGGCCCGCGACCACATCGGGTGCGAGGTCGTGAACGAGCCGAACTCGTTGGTGCGCAACGACCTCGTCACCCCGACCGCGGAACCGGCCAGGGCGTTCTACGCGGCGGTGTTCGGGTTCGGCCTCGACCGCAACGAGGACGTGCCCGACTTCGACTTCACCTTCCTCCGGCGGCCGGACGGCTACGAGGTGGCCGGGATCCTCGGCTCGCCGGAGGCGGTCCGCTCCCGCTGGGCCACGACGTTCGAGGTGGCGGACACCGACGCCGCCATGGCCCGTGTCGTGGCCGCGGGCGGGAAGGCGGGGGAGGCGAGCGACATGGTCTACGGCCGCATCGCGACCGTCACGGACCCGTTCGGGACGGAGTTCTCGGTGATCACCCGGGTCTGAGGTCCACCAGACGGGAAACCCGGTGGTCACGCCGGCGCTGGCCGGTAACCTGGCGACGGCTCCTCGACCAGTGCAGCCCACCTGAGCGCGTTCCTCCGGTACCACCGCCCCGAACGCGCGGACCCACCGTGGATTCGAGGAGTTCCCCATGATCGAGCGCGTCTCCAGCTCACCCGTCCGCGACCTCCTGGCCCTGATCGACCGCCCGGAGGTCATCTCCTTCGCCGGAGGCCTCCCCGCCCCCGAGCTGTTCGACCTCGACGGGCTGCGGGCCGCGTTCCACCAGGCGTTGTGCGAACCCGTGGGCCGCCGCAACCTCCAGTACGCCCCGACCGAGGGCAACCCCGAGCTGCGCGCGCTGGTCGCCGCCCGGATGACCGGCCGCGGACTGCCGACGACGGCGGCCGACCTGTTGATCACCACCGGCTCGCAGCAGGCCCTCACGCTGGTCGTGACGGCGTTGCTGGGGCCCGGCGCGGTCGTCGCGGTCGAGGAACCCACCTACCTGGCCGCCCTCCAGTGCTTCCGCATGGCGGGCGCGCGGGTCGTGCCGGTCGCGGGCGACGAGCACGGGATGATCCCGGAGGCCCTGGAGGAGGTCGTCCGGACCGAACGCCCGACGCTGCTCTACCTCGTCCCGACCTTCGCCAACCCCACCGGCCGCACGCTGCCCGCGGAGCGCCGGGCCGCCATCGCCGCGCTCGCCACCGCCCACGACCTGTGGGTCGTCGAGGACGACCCGTACGGCGAACTCCGCTACCGAGGCTCCCCGATCCCCGCGTTGGCGATCGGCGCGCCGGACCACGTGATCCACCTCGGCAGCTTCTCCAAGATCGGCGCTCCCGGCCTGCGGCTCGGCTGGCTCCGGGCTCCGGCGGCGCTGCTGCGCACGCTGGTGATCGTCAAGCAGGCGGCGGACCTGCACACGTCGACCATCGACCAGGCCGCCGCCGCGATCTACCTCGCGGCCACCGACCTCGACGCCCACGTCGAGTCGCTCCGCACCGCCTACCGCGCCCGGCGGGACGCGATGATCGCGGCGCTGCCGTCGACGACCCCGCCCGGCGCCACCTGGACCGACCCGGACGGCGGCATGTTCGTGTGGGTCACGCTGCCCGGCGGTGTCGACACGGCCGTCCTGTTGTCCGACGCGCTGGCCCACGACGTCGCGTACGTCCCCGGTGCGGCCTTCCACGCGACCACGCCGGACCACGCCACGCTCCGGTTGTCGTTCACCACCAATACCCCGGAGGTGATCACCACCGGCTTGGCGCGGCTCGCGCCCGTGCTGCGCGGCTGATCAGCGCCGGAAGCGGTGCCACCAGCGGGTCTTCGGAGGTGGTGGCACCGGGTCGGGCACGGCCCGGACCGGTGGGCGGGTCCGCGCGCGCCACTGCTCGACGACCTGGTCCGCGTTGACCGGGCGCAGCGGCACCCGCGGCCCGTCACCGAACCGCAGCCACTCGACGATCCGCTGGTTCAGGTCGGCGGCCAGTTCCCGGACCTCGGCCTCCGTCCGCAGGCCGCGCACGGTCTCGGGCAGCGCGTCCACCTCCTTGCGCAACAGCAAGGGCGTGGGCAGCAGCACGTCGGACGGCAGGCCTTCGCGGCGCAGGTAGTCCTTCAACCACCACTGCTCCTCGACCTGGCCGCCCGCGCCCGGCAGCGGCTTGCCCGCGCCGGGGAGGTTGTCGAACTCGCCCCGGTCGGCGGCTTCGCGGATCTGCCGGTCGATCCACGACTCGAAGTTGACCTCGGCGGGTTTTCGCTCCGTCACCCTTCCGATTGTGCCCGCCGCGAAACCGGAGGGGGGCATGTGCGCCTGTCCGGGAGGATCGGGGCATGACCCGGATCGAGGTAGTGCTCGGCGACATCACCCGCGAACACGTCGACGCGATCGTGACGGCGGCCAACGAGTCGCTGATGGGCGGCGGGGGAGTGGACGGCGCGGTGCACCGCGCGGCGGGGCCGCGGCTCGCCGAGGCGGGGGCGGCGATCGGCCCGTGCGATCCCGGCGACGCGATGGCGACCCCGGCGTTCGACCTCGCCCCGGTCCGGCACGTGATCCACACCGTCGGGCCGGTGTGGGAGGGCGGTGACGACGGCGAGGCCGAGGTGCTGGCGTCCTGCTACCGCCGCTGCCTGGAGGTGGCCGACGGGCTCGGCGCGCGCACGGTCGCGTTCCCCGCCATCGCCACCGGCGTCTACGGCTTCCCGCCGGACCTGGCGGCGCGCATCGCCGTCGAGACGATCACCGCCACCGAGTCGGCGGTCGAGACGGTCCGCCTGGTCGCGTTCGACGCCGACGCGCGCGCACTGCTGCTCGCCCGACTGCCCGCCTGACCCGGCGGTTACCCTCTTCGGGTGACGGACACCCCAGCCACGGACACCCCCGCCCCCACCGAGCAGCGTCGACTGGCGGTCGTGCTGGTCGTGGCCGCCCTCATCCTCGTGGTGGACCAGGCCACGAAGTACTGGGCCGAATCCGCCCTCCCCGGCAGGGCGCCCATCCCCGTGCTCGGCGAGTTCCTGCAACTGCGCCTGCTCTACAACCCCGGCGCGGCCTTCTCCATCGGCAGCGGCTCCACCTGGATCTTCACGATCCTCGCCGCCGTGGCCGTCGTGGTCCTCGCCCGCCTGGCCACCCAACCCCAGACCAAGCCCCGCGCCATCGCCCTGTCCCTGCTGCTCGGCGGCGCGTTCACCCACCTGCTCGACCGCCTGTTCCGCGCCCCGAGCTTCGCCCAGGGCCACGTCGTCGACTTCATCGACTACAACGGCTGGTTCGTCGGCAACGTGGCCGACATCGCCCTCTTCTGCGGCGCGGTCCTGTTCGTCATCATCACGTTCCTGGCCGACCGCGCCACCAGCGAGAAGTGACCGAACCCGACGAGGAGCAGGCCGCGCCCGTGCCGGTGGCGGGCATGATCATCAGCGTCCGCACCCGCCACGACGTGGTGATCACCGACCCGGAGAAGTTCCTGGCCACGGCGAGGCAGGCCTACCTCGACCTCAACCCGGAGACCACCGAAGTCGAGGCGTTCGTCGCGAACGTCCACGACGCCGCGTACGCCATCATCGAACGGGACGGCCGCCTGGTGGCCGACGAACCGCTCCACCCGCCGATGCGGGTCCCCGGCGAACGCGTGCTCGACCGGCCCGACGGCCTGTCGCCCGCGGGGACGATCAGCGAGATCAAGGTCGACGTTCCCTGCACCCTCCAGGACTACGGCTGCTCCCTGCCGGAGGACGTCTTCGCCCGTCCGGCCAAGCCCTTCGGCGCGTGACCCCGACGCGGGGCTCCCCGCAGGGGCGCCCCGCCTCGGTGCGGCCTCTGTCTCTTATAAACATCTTACGCCAGTCTCTTA